>JAJDEE010000248.1 GCA_029259975.1 Planctomycetota bacterium | reverse complement strand
TTGAGTTTTGCCAACGAATCACGCGAGAGCGCTTCGCCGCCAACATCGTCGATGATGCCCTCTAGCGAGCGAATGTTGCCCGCCGAGTCGAGGAGGCCCGGCTGTTCGTTGCCTCTTGAGCCGTAACGCAATAGTTTCATTACTCTTGCTCCGCGGGTTGCTTCTCGACATGTTCGAGGATTACCGTTTGATCGATTGTTTGGGTCATCTCTTGGCTAGCAGCAGAGATACTCATTTCCGTGTGTTGTTGCATTTTGCTAGATTCGAGTCGTCCGTCTTCGCGGCTAAACAAAATCTCGCCGTGCGATTCTTGGCCTGTGATCTCCATCTGCATGCCACCGGGTGCTTCACCAAAGTCCATGTTCATCGCAATGCTGAAAACTTCAAACGGTTTGCCTTCCACTTCGCGCGGACCGAGATAGCGGTAAGTCGCCTCAATTTTGAGTACCCCAAACTGCGGGTTCTTCATTTCAGTATTTGTCGTCCACTCGTAGCCGGGTTCCAGGTCTTCGGGTTTGGGCAAGATCAGCGAGCTTTGCTGCATCATATTTTTGAAGCCTTCGTCGCTAAACATCTCGCCCAGCATCGCCGCTCCAGGAACTGCTTTCATCGATTTTATCAACGCCTCGGACATTTTCAGATCTTTGATTTCCCCTCGCGACGACATCGTCATTCCGAACGGCTCGGCGGTCATCGCTTTGTAGAGTGGGACCAGCATCGCGGCGAATCCTGCTGGAGCATCGTCGGAATCGGTGTCGTAGTGCATTTCCTGTTGCCCTGGAGCTTGCATATCCATTTGCACACGGTCCACCGATTGCGTGACCGCGGCTTGACCTTGATCGTCGACTTGTTCGATTTTCCAAGTCATATCGAGGACCTGCTGCATACCCGTCTCAATTTTTCGGTCTGTCGCGCCGAACGACATTTCCATGTCCATGTTCTGGGTCATACGGTAGTGATGCTCGTCGCCGACCTGAAATTTCCAAATCAACGGCGTTTCGACCGCCAACAAGGGACTACAAGTTGCTAACAGCACCAAGCAGCAGACGCTTCGCGAAATTAACATGCTGAATCCTTTTCAAAGTTTAGAGTGAATAAGTTTCATTGGGCTGTAAAACAATCGGCTCAGCAGCTGTGTGCCTATGAACACGATCGGCCCACCCTTGGGCATCTTGCTCGATCGGCGGCCAAGTATTGTAGTGGCAGGGAATGACGCGTTTGGGGTTGAGCAATTTGATCGCTTCCAACGAATCGTCAGGCCCCATCGTAAACAAATCGCCAATCGGCAGCACCGCCAGGTCAATGCCATCGATGCCGATCAACTTCATGTCAAGCATCAACGCGGTATCGCCAGCCAAGTAAACACGCTGGCCACCCAGATGCAGCATGTATCCACCGGCAGCGCCGCCGTAGCTGCCATCGGGCAAGCCCGAGCTGTGCAGCGCCGGTGTCATTTTCACACACCCAAACGGCAAATCAATTTTGCCGCCGGTATTGAGCGCAACGACTTTTTCTTCCGCCACGCCTTGGGTCTTCAGCCAAGCGGCGATCTCAAAATTGGCCACCACCGTCGCACCGGTTCGCATCGCGATAGCCACCGCATCGGTCACATGATCAAAGTGCCCATGCGTGAGCAAAATAAAATCGGCTGCCACATCCGTCGCCTTCACCGGCGCTGTAGGCGAGTCATCCAAAAACGGATCCACCAGCAAATCGAATTTGCCAGTACGGATCGCAAAGCAAGAATGCCCTAACCAAGTAATTTCAACAGACAACGTTTATCCCTCCGTTTACGGTTTCGCAATACATCAGAGTTTACCCCCTCAAAATCGCGTTCATGTTTTTCTTGTAAGCTTCCACACCCGGCTGCCCGTAGGGGTTGATCCCGATCAGCCGCCCCTCGACTACCGTGGCGAGCATCAGCATCTGAAACATTTGGCCCAACACATGCTCATCGAGCCGTGGCAAAAGTAAATCGGCCGTTGGGCGAGCGTCTTCGCGATACGCTTGGTTGGTACCTCGCGTCGCGGCAGTCAAAATATCTGGCAGTGTTTTGTCGGCCAGCTCGTTTAGCCCGTCCTGGTTAAAATCGCTCGTGCCGACCGCGATCGCTTCGCTCTGACATTCCGCGATGATCACGTTGGTGATAATTTTGTCGCGTTTGCCTTCTTGGTGTTGTTGGCCGCGAGAATGCAAATCTCGCGTGTTGACGACTGTCAGCGGCATCGCGCCGCGCTCTTGCTTGCCAAGGCTTTCGGAAAGCAGTTGATCGTACCATAACCCGACCGCCTCCAGGCGTTTGCCCCAGGTCGAGAGCAACCGCACGTCGCAGCCGCGTTTTTCTTCCATCAGATGACAGACGCCGGTGTAGTCGAGCACCACGTTCTCGCCCACCTTAGCGGTGCGAAAATGCTCGTTCATCGCCGCCGCGCCTTCGAGTAACTGCACGATGTCGAGTCCCATGATCGCCGCCGGCAATAACCCGACCGCCGACAGCACCGAAAACCGGCCGCCCACGCCGTCGGGCACCGGAAATATTTCTCGGCAGCCCAATGCCGTTGCTAAATCAAACAGCTTGCCGCTGGTGCCTGTGACCGGCACCACGCGCGCGGCCAATTGGTCGGCGTCGCCGCCGCAAGCGTCACGCAGCTTCGCAAGCAGAATCCGAAAGGCGGACGCGGTCTCGAGCGTGCCGCCACTTTTGCTGATAACGTTGATCGCCCAGCCACAGTCTGTTTCGTTCGCCAGCAAGTCGAACAGCCCTTGCATCGCGCCGTTGTCGACGTTGTTACCTTCGTAAGAAATTCGCGGGCGATCGCCTCGCGCAGCGCGCGGCAGTTCGTTATGGTACGGATGGCAACACGCCTCCATCAGCGCCCGCGCGCCCATGTACGAACCGCCAATGCCCAGCACCACCACGCGATCGACCGCCGCAGCTAGCTCGTCGGCCGTCGCTAGGATTCGCCCAACTTCGCTCTTAGCGCCTTGCTCGCGATACTCGGCCAGCAATCGCTCTGGCAGCTCGTGAAAGCCTGCATCGAGCGGCTGTTTTTCTGCCGACACCGCGCCGCCCGCCGCCCAAAGTTTGCTGTCGGCCAGCACTTCGTCGCGTGCCGAGTCGAGCTGGGACGCCAAGCTAGGCAAATCGTCGGCCGTCAGGCCATGTTCGGGCAACAAAACGCCCTGGAGGTCGTAAGAAATCAATTCAGTAGACATAAAATCAGCTCAGTACGGAGTTCGAAGAATCGGAAGACTGCTTGCTATTCTATCCCTACTCGGCCACTTGCGGCAGGCCCTTGTCAACAGGTCAAAGATCGAGAGGATAAAGGGTTGTTGTTCTAATAATCTTCCCGCGAAATCTTCCATCGACGATCCAAAAATGCATAAACTCACTCGCCAGCTCCAGGTTAAAAACGACTCGAAAATTGTGATGCTCGTCGCGGACGGCCTCGGCGGTTTGCCCCAGCAACCGGGCGGGCTGACTGAGCTGGAAACTGCCGAGACCCCGCACCTCGATGCCTTGGCCAAAGCGGGTGTCTGTGGCGGCAGCATCCCCGTCAAACCGGGCATCAGCCCGGGTAGTGGGCCGGGACACCTGGGGCTGTTTGGCTACGACCCGCTTGAGTATCTGATTGGCCGCGGCGCGCTCGAAGCGACCGGCATCGGGTTTGAACTACTAGAAGGCGACGTCGCCATACGCTGCAATTTTTGCACGCTCGACTCCGATGGCAACATTACCGATCGGCGCGCGGGGCGTATTCCTTCCGACGAAAGCACGCCGCTGGCGATCAAATTGCGCGAGGTGTCGATTCCTGACGTCGATGTCTTTGTCGAACCGGTGAAAGAGCATCGGTTCGTGGTTGTTTTTCGTGGTACTGGACCGAACAAAGGAAAATTAGGCGGCAACGTGGCCGATACCGACCCGCAGGCGACCGGAGTCCCGCCGCTCGCGCCACGGGCGACCAATCCCGACAGCGAAAAAACAGTCGACGTAGCAATCAAGTTCATCAAGCAAGCCCAGCAGCTACTCGCCGATCAGCCGAAAGCAAACGGTTGTACGCTGCGAGGCGTTTCGCCCAAACCCAACCCACCCAGCTACGAAGAAGTCTACGGTCTGAGCGCCGCGGCGATCGCCGTCTATCCGATGTACAAAGGCCTAGCGCAACTGGTTGGCATGGACGTGATTGGTCAGGCACAAACGCTGGACGAGCAGAGGACGGTGCTCGAAGAAAATTGGGACAACTACGATTTTTTCTTTGTCCATTTCAAGTACACCGACAGCACCGGCGAAGACGGCAATTTCGACGAGAAG
>JAJDEE010000247.1 GCA_029259975.1 Planctomycetota bacterium | reverse complement strand
CTCGTTCCATCGTCTGCCAATGCAAGCATCTGCTGGCGCGCGATCGCTACTTTCTCTCGAAATTGAGCCTCAAGGTTTGGCTGGAGTACTGTGTACGCGGCGTCGAGGTGTGATTCCACACGTTCGCGTAGCAGGGCAAAGAAAGGGTATTCCAAGCCTTTGCGATTCGAGAAAAACCAGCGACGTACTAAGGCGAGTTCTGCCAGACGGACTTCCGATGCTTGGCCCAAGTTGCTAGTGAGTAGCGGCCAACGCAGATGTTTTTTCCAGGCAGCAGCGTAGTCCTCGCCGTGAGAATCAAGTGCAAGACCGACTTTCTCAGTTTCCAAGCTTAGCGCCTGACGGGTGGTTTCAAACCATTTTGAATCGGGCGGTTGAAAGCGATCTTCGGCGCCCTCTAGCAACGATACGGCTGCGTCCACTCGCTGTTGCAGCGTCTCCGCGGCATTCGCAAGTTCGGTTGAGTAGGAAAAAGTAAATCCTACGAACATCAAAAAATAATAATTAGGTCGCATCATGAGGGAGTTTCCTCGCGTTGCTGAGGGCATTTGGCGAAGAAAACTCCGTCGACGTCAAAATACTCTCCTATACTTACTTACAAGCGTAGTTCGCAAATTCCCCCTACCCCTGCTTCCAGTGCCTACGAATTCGCAAAGAACCGAGAATTCGTTAGCACATACCTACGGTAGCCCGATGTTGACGAAACGCAGACTCACAAATTGGACAATCGTGACTCTCGTAACGATTATTACTTTTGAGTCGCCCACGGTACTCACTGCGGCCGCGCCGCCCGTACTCTCTGGACGCTGGGGAGATACGCGTCTCCCGCAGCAGTTGGTGTGCGATTACAAAACAAAGAAAACTCAGGCGTTGGTCGTCATTACTTTTTCGACAATCTGCCCACTCGCCAAGCGATTGGTGCCTACGCTTAACCAGTTGCAAGCCAAACACTTTGCCGACGACATCCAGTTCATCGCCCTATTTCCCAACGGCATGGACCATCTGAGCGCGATTGCCGAATACGCCATCGACACGAATCTGTCATTTCCCGTCTTTCAGGATGATCCCGATTCTCCCTGGCACGAGCAGCTTGGATTAACGACCACTCCGGGCGTTGTCGTACTCGACACGCGTGAGGGCTTCGACACCAACAAGGTCGTCTACCGTGGTCAGGTCAACGGGCAATGGTTCGGCGGTGGTGCAAACAACAATCAGCAAAACTACTTGGCAGATGCGCTGGCTAGCTTCCTGAAAGGCGAGCTGCCGAAATTGCCAGAAACAGCAGCCTCGGGCTGTGAAATTGCAAAGCATGCGCCGCGAGACTTATCGGCCTTCGCCGAGGTTACCTACTACAAAGACATTGTTCCTTTCCTGCAAAAAAACTGCCAAAGTTGCCATCGCGATGGCGAACCCGGCGCAGAACTTTTCGCGGCGTTCGATTCCTACGAAATCGTTGCAGCGATGACAGGCGTGATGCTCAGCCGTATCGAAAACCGATTGATGCCGCCCTGGCACGCTAGCACCGACCCGCACAACGGGTTGGGCGGACTTCAAGGTGACGTGCGTTTGAGCGAGGACGAGATTGATCTCTTTCGGGCTTGGGTCGAACTAGACTGCCCCGCCGGCGACGCTCGCCAGGCTCCGCCGAAACCTAACTGGCCAGCCGGGGATGACTGGCGAATCGGCAAGCCCGATTTTGTCTTTCAAATGCCCGAACCGTATACCGTGCCCAAAGAACGACTCGACGAATATCAATATTATCGGGTCGCAGCCAACTTCCCAGAAGATCGTTACATCCAAGCGATCGAAATGCGTCCCGGCAACAAAGCTGTCGTGCATCACATGGGGGCGATCGTGGGACGTAGCACGTCCGAAAAGCTTAACGCGAATCAGATGCTGCTCAAGCTCTACGGCCTGACGGGCGACAAAGTGAAAAAAATCGGCGATTACATCTCCGGTGATCCCTTCAACGCTCGCACCTATCCGACGGGCTACGCACTAAGATTACCAGCGCATCACGATCTGTTTTTCGAGATGCACTACACGCCTACCGGCAAAGACGAGCAGCCCGATTTATCAAAGCTAGGTCTCATCTGGGCCGATCAAAAACCGCAGCACATCATCGAAACCAAAGTCTTCAACCGCAAAGACATTCGCCTCAGACCCCATAACCAGCACTACGAAAAAACGGGCTACCATCTCTTCTCGACCGATGTTCTCATTCACGCCCTAGCGCCACATATGCACTATCGGGGCAAAGATTTCACGATCTACAAGGTGGAAAAATTGGGCACGCCGCAAGAACAGCGGCAACTGATTCTCAAAATCCCCACCTACGATTTTAATTGGCAGCGCACCTACGAGTTTGCACAGCCACTGCGTTTGAAAGCAGGCGACGCTCTCTGCTCTATCGCTCACTTCGACAACTCGCACCTCAACCCAAACAACCCAAACCCGGAGGCGTTTGTGCGGTTTGGCCTATTATCAGAACAAGAAATGCTCAACATGCGCGCGAAGTTCGAACGCGTCGATTTTGGCGAAGCTGTCCAGTAACTTGCGCAACTGCCAGTAGCTTGCGCAGCTACTCGAGAACTAGGACTCTTGCTGCTCCTCAGCAGCTCCTTCAAGATCTTGATCGCTCACCTTAGCGGCAGTCAACCTGTCGCCACCTTTGCCCGTAATATAAGCAGCCAGCGCTGCAAGGCTCAACCAAAAGGTGTCCCACTGCGTGATGTTTTTCTTGAGGGCGGATTTCGAATAGTCTCCTTTGCCAACCCGATTCAGCGTTTCGTCAATCTCTGGCATTGCGATTGCCTGCGAGTCGCTTGCTTTCTTTTTCTCACTTGCTTCCGAAACGTCATCAAGAAGTTGGGCAGTCACTGGCCCATCATCCGGGGAGGCAGCTAGCAAAATCTTTAGATAAATCCGCGGCCCTCCAACGATCGCAGCAAACGTCAAGGCAACCGCAAGAATACCACGAAGAAGTCCGCCAGATCCGCTGGCAGCCGCTTGATGAACGCAGACTCCGGTAACCAACCCTACCAGACAAACCATCCAACCATAATTCGCATGATTGAAGTGTTCCATAGCTAGCCACGCCGAAGCAGACACTACGGCACCGATTACACCTCCGAACAGGGCTCGCATAACATTTGTCTCCACGAAAAAAAGCCTGGGTTTGTCATCCTCAGTTCGACAAACGTACATATCACCATCATAATACTCGAAATCTGAGCAAAATAAGCCTGAATCCGAAGAAGTATTCCAGAAATTGGGCGTGACCGTTTTTGCAGGGCCTTCTTCACTGTTTTCTCCTGTTACTACTAGCCTCTCGTGAGTTGCGGCATCTACCCTTAGCAATTACCTTGGCTGTACTGACAACATCAAGCCCCCGTAGCTCCAGGGGATAGAACGCCGGTTTCCTAATCGCAAAGTACTCCTTTGTTCGACTTTCGCGTTATTCGCGGGCAATCGTTCCAGAACAAAGTGCGAAAGTCGAACTTTAGGCTTAGCTAGAAAATTCCCAAAACACCTTTTTTACAGCCTAAAATGATTTCGCGTGCGGTGGTTTCATGAACCTTCGACACCTTACACCTGTAATACGCCTGCAGCGGTGGGTAGGGCATGGCAGTAATAAGAGCAAAGGCTTATCTTGGCCTATTTCCACCCGTAGCTCAGTGGATAGAGCAAGCGGTTCCTAACCGCTAGGTCGCAGGTTCGATCCCTGCCGGGTGGACTCACTCATTCGTCAATTTGGCTAGCTCATATCGAGTCCCTGAAAAAGTCATTCCATGGAGATAAGCACTCTTTCACAGACGAAAGCGTGGCTATTGGGATGAGAATATAAGTCGTTTCATCGGCCAGCTTAGCCGGTTTCTTTCTGGATCGACTTCTTTCTGGATCGATGCTGTCGCTGCGCCAGCCCGGATAGTTGCCCGGATAGTTGCCTTAGCGCGGCGTTTGCTTCGCTTTCGACAGAAATGGGCGCAGCTCATCGACAAAATCGCCGGCGTCGGTGAATTGGCGGTAGACGCTGGCGAAGCGAACGAAGGCGACTTCGTCAAGATCGCGGAGGTGATCCATTACCAGCTCGCCTAGTCGGCGGCTGTCGATTTCGGACTCGAAGGACGAATAAACATCATTTTCGATTGCTGCAACCGTGCGATCAATTTCGCGGTCGGCGATAGGACGTTTCCAGCAAGCTCGTTCCAGCCCAGACTTGATTTTTTCGCGTGAAAATGGCGCGCGAGAGCCGTCTTTCTTCACGACCTTGATCGCAGACTCTTCGATACGCTCGTACGTTGTGTAGCGACGTTTGCATTTCAAGCATTCGCGGCGACGTCGGATGGCGTAGCCTTCCTGACAGGCGCGGGAATCTATGACGCGGTCGTTATCCATCCGACAGAAGGGGCATTTCATGGCACCAATGTACCAGCAAAATCACATTGCGGAACCCTGCAAATCAGGAAAGCGAAATGCGGAATTCCATTTATCGGAATAGGCAACGCAAACTCAGCTATCCAAATTATTTTTTCGCATCAGTCCATTCGCGTCGTTGACGGGAGCTGGGGATATTCATTGCTTTGCGGTATTTGGTGACTGTGCGACGAGCGACTGTAATGCCGTGTCTAGCGAGTTCGTTGACGAGCGCATCGTCGCTGAGCGGCTTGCTTTTGTTCTCGGCATCGACGATTTCTTGCAATTTCAGGCGAACTTTGTCCCAGGCGACTTCTTCGCCGTCAGCGCTGGTTGTGCCGCCTACGAAAAATCGTTTGAGTGGAAAGATACCACGTGGGGTTTGCATCCACTTGTCGTCGACTGCGCGGCTGACGGTGGTGACATGGACGTTCACCTTGTCGGCAATTTGTTGCATTTTGAGCGGCTCGATGTGCTCGGGACCGTCGTCAAGAAATTTGATTTGATGGTCGACAATCGCCTGCGACACACGAGTTAGCGTGCTGCGACGTTGCTCGATGGCTTCAATAATCCACTGAGCCGAGTTAATTTTACGTTTAATATAGTCGCGTGTTTCGGCATTGGTACCCGGGTCTTGGAGCAACTTGCGATGGTAGTTGCTGATGTAGAGCGACGGCAGTTGCCCGTCTTCCAGCCGTACTTCGTAGCCGCCTCCCTCGCGCCGGTCGATGAAAACGTCAGGCGTAACGCTCGGGGCGAAGTTATCGTTAAATTCTGAGCCTGGTTTCGGCTTGAGGGTTCGCAGGTCTTCTACAGTTTCTTTGATTGTTTCGAGCGAAAAACCGGTCTTCTTGGAAATCAACGGCAGGCGGTTGTTTTCTAAATCTTCGAGATGGTTTTCGATGAGAA
>JAJDEE010000246.1 GCA_029259975.1 Planctomycetota bacterium | reverse complement strand
GAGGGCGTCGCGGCAGGCACGCGGCGGATTACGGCGCTCACCGGTCGTCGCGCCTTCGAACATAGCGAGCAGACGCAACAGGCCTTAATCGACGCTGCAAAATCTCTGGCCTGCGCGCCAATCGTATTGACCTGCAAAGTCGAAAGCTTGCTCGCCGAACAGCGCGAACTCAAAAAACTCTTGGCCTCAGGCGGAACTTTGGGCGAACGGGCAAAAGATTGGTCGACTTCGGTGGGCGAGGTCGAGGTTTCTGCGACGCAGGCAAAGAGCATTTTGGCCGAAACCGCACACCTGCTGTCGGTTGGGTCGCTCTCGGTGCCCGACCGCGTGGCAGCCCTGGTGCAGGAAGTCGAAACACTCCGTCAACGGCTAGAACAACGTGCAGCGGCGGGACCGATCACCGCTGATAGCTTGCTGGAACATGCCGTTGAGGTTGGCGAGGCGACGATCGTCGTGGCAGAAGCTCCCACGGCAGAATCCGGCCTCATGCGTCAGCTGATCGACCAAATTCGGCAAAAGACAGGCAGCAGCGCTGTGCTGTTGGCCAGCTCCGAAGGCGACTCGAAAGTGACGCTCGTCGCTGGAGTTTCCAAAGACTTGCAAGATAAGGGCGCTCATGCTGGCAACTGGGTCCGCCCAGTCGCCCAAATTCTTGGCGGCGGCGGCGGCGGCCGCCCCGACATGGCCCAAGCCGGCGGCAAACAGCCAGCAAAGTTGCCCGAAGCGCTCGAAGTCGCCCGTCAAACGATTGCCGAGATGCTCAGCCGTTAGCGCCGGCGCCACGCAGTCACTCACATGACCCAGCAAGCAATCGCCGCTTTCATTTCTAGCTTGCTATTGCCCATTGGGCAAACAGCGCAAGACAGGCAACTTCCGACCTTTTCCTACACTTCGTGCGTACAGAACCTGCGCGGCAAAGTTCGCTTGTCTTTAATTCCGAGTTAGGCGTAAGATGAAAGTATCAGGTGGGTGGTGCGTTGAGAACTGTCGCGCTAGGTGTCCTCAGATAGCGAAAGATCGCAAGTCAAGAAAGGAAATCTTACTCATGTCGAAGCTACAAAATCGAGTCGAGTTGGAGATCGTCGAACGAGGCCCCGATTGGCTTTTCGTACGTCTGCATCCTGATTACGAAAAGCTGGATGGCGTAGCCGACCGCCTCTGGAAATTGCTGAACCAGCATTTTGTTCATCGCCTTGTGCTGGAGATGGACGAAGTCGACTTTCTGCCAAGCTTGCTTATGGGCCAGCTGGTAATGCTACACAAACGCGTTCTGCAACATGATGGAGCGCTTCGACTGTGCGGCCTCACGCCGCAGTGCGCCGAAGCGCTACACCTCTGCCGGCTTGACCAAGCCCTACCACATTTCGATTGTCGTGCAGATGCCGTACACGGTTTTGAGGTGTCGAAGCCACGTTAGCTCTACATCAAACAGCTTTTGCGAAGGTCGCGCATTAGCGTCAAAGACGGCTTGGCTTGCTGCTGGGCGTCGAACAGGCCAGCGTGGGGAAACTCGTGCGGTTTACTATCAGTGAGTTGATTCCAGAGTATCACTTGCACGGTATTACGCGCCAAAAGCAGTGGCAAGACCGCCGACGCCCAATCGCGTTGGGGATTATCCGTATTGATATTTGCCAATTCGATTGCTGAAGTCGACCTGGCTTGAGGATCGGCCGCCGCGGCGCTGGCGGTGGAGAGATTGATCATCAAGGGCAACCCCCAGATGCTCCACCGATCGAGTAGCCGCCCCAGTTCGAATGTTGCCCGGTGTCCGCTACCACTCGGAAAAAAACCGGCGTTGATCTCAAGACCAAATCCCGAAACGCCTAAATCGGCACGAACCAGCGCATCGGCATAATGCAACGGCGCTAGGTCATCATCCTTGCAGGCCATGTACTCCGCCCAAGGTTGATCGAATGACACGACCGTTGGCGTACGCGAGTCGATTTGTCGGACCACATTCAGTGTCTGTGCAACCAGGTGCAAACGCTGCTCCTCTTCAAGCCCAAGCAGCTTGCCTGTATTCACGCGTGACGAAACATGCCACAGATGCACGCGTCCCGCGTAACGCGAGACCACAGCCTTGACGTGTTCGAGCATCAGGTTTGCCAAATTGTCGAAGTCGCCTTCCCACAGCACCATCCAATCGGGCATACCCCAATCGTCCATCCGCAGGAGCGGACCCGCTGCAACTTTTAACCCCGCTTTTTGCGCCCATGCCAGCTGCGTGTCGGTTGTCTTCCAGTCACGCTTCCCTTCACGTTGTTCGATAGATCGCCATGAAATCGGTAACTGCACGATATTGCAAGCATCGACCAACTGACGGCGTATCTCAACACAAGGCGTAACCTCACCAAGACTCACTCCCATCAAAGTGGAAACTGGCGTTTGCTGCTGCCTAGCGTTGATCGACTGCTGTGCGTACTCGGCCGTCAAATTTTCAGAGGCCGTCAGCCCCGACACGATCGCCCGATTGGCGGCCACAGCCGCTTCGGCAGGCTCGTTTTGCGACGTAGCGGCCAAGGCGAACTCGCGTGTCGCGGCCTGCAGCAGTTCTTTGAATTCCGACGCTACCTCGTACCCTTGCATCTCCCAGATAAACAGCCGGTTACGAATACGCTGAATCAAACCCCTGGCTAGCTCAACCTCAAGCAAATACGGACGCTCACGTTCCATCAACGTCGCAGTGTTCAGCACACGTGTGCCGTGACCATCGATCTTCCAAGGGACATAAACATTGCCCGAATCGCTGACCGAACGTTGAACCACCAGCAAGTCGTCATCCCAATGCGCGCGTGTCGACCACGGAATTTCTTCGAGGCCCGCGACATAAATCCGCTCCAAGCCGCCCGTAGCGATACGATCGCGATCATGTAGTCGAAATCGTATCTGTCCCATATTTGTGGTCCCAGTTCAACGGGCAGCCATTGGAAAACGCAGGATAGGCTTCTAGCCTGCCAGTCAGTTACCGTATTTTATACTTTGACTGACAGGCTGGAAGCCTATCCTACGGAAGGCTGCGTAAACCTCCAGTTTAGCAGCAAATTGCCTGCTGCGGGATGCCTGTTAGGGACTGCCGTTGATGGTGTAGGACGGGTATATTTGGTGTTGCAGACTTCACGATACAGCATTCCTGAAAAAACCACGACAAAATATGCTTAGTTCCCCGCTGCAAGAAACCAATTTGCCCGGCCTCGCGCTCCGACGCGGAAAAGTCCGCGATGTCTATGATCTTAGCAAAGGGGACTTGGGCGACCGCCTGCTGCTGGTCAGCAGCGATCGGATCAGCGCCTTCGATTGGGTGCTGCCCACAGGCATCCCTGACAAAGGCCGGGTGCTGACGCAGGTGAGCAATTTTTGGTTCGACTTTTTGGGCGAACCAAATCACCTGCTGGAGACCGATGCCAACAAGTTTAATCTGCCTGCAGAAATCGACCTGGAGCCGCTCGTCGGACGATCGATTTTGGTCCGCAAGACCAAGGTCGTGCCGATCGAATGCGTGGTACGCGGTTATCTAGCCGGTTCGGGCTGGAAAGAATATCAAGAAAACGGCCAAGTCTGCGGCGTTAAGCTACCTGCTGGCTTGGTCGAAAGCGACCGGCTGCCCGAGCCAATTTTCACGCCGGCCACCAAAGCCGAAATCGGCGACCACGACGAAAATATCTCGTTCGACCAAATGCGGAAGCAAGTCGGCACCGAGCTTGCCGAACAGCTTCGCCGCCGCAGCCTCGAAATCTACCAACGTGGCGCCGCCCACGCGCTCGAACAAGGCATCATCGTCGCGGACACCAAATTCGAGTTCGGCGTCGTTCAAGGAAAACACATCGACGACGAGCTGATCCTCATCGACGAAGTGCTAACACCCGACAGCTCGCGCTTCTGGCCCGCCGACCAGTACGAGCCGGGCCACGGCCAACCGTCTTTCGACAAGCAATTCGTCCGTGATTGGCTAAGCGGTTGTGGCTGGGACAAAAACAGCGAGCCGCCCGAGCTGCCCGCCGAGGTCGTCACGGGAACGCGCGAGAAATATATTGAAGCGTGTGAAAAAATAACCGGCAACGATTTTCCGTGGAAGTAAGGATGCATTTTTTGGTGATTTGAGCAGCAGCGGACCAGAAATCTACGCGGAGCGTTTAGACGCTTCGGTGGAAAACTCCTCAGCAATCACCGCCCAGCGCAGATTTCAAGTCCGATACTGCCCCGTCTCTTTTCGACTGATAGCTGAGGGCCGATAGCTGACCGCCTTTCGTGCTGCCTATCCCTCCCAGTTTGGCCAGTGTAGAATGCTATTGCACTCGCTGGGCTTGCTCGTCTTGCGGCGACTTCCTCTGGTTCCTACTCTTCGGCTGGAAGAGTTTGGTTGTGCTATCCCCCCCCACACTGAAATTTGTTTGACCTATGTTGCGTTATTGGACGGCTGGAGAATCCCACGGAAAGACGTTGCTGGCCCTAGTCGATGGGTTTCCGGCCGGCGTAGCGATCGATACTGATTTGATCGATGTCGAATTAAAACGTCGACAAGGCGGTTACGGGCGCGGCGGTCGGCAGCGCATCGAGACCGACAAGGTCGACGTACGCACCGGTATTTGGCATGGCGAGACGATCGGCAGCCCGATCGCCCTCGAAGTCGTTAACCGCGATTACAAGCTCGAACGACTCGACGATTTGCCCCGTCCTCGCCCCGGGCATGGCGATCTTACTGGCGCAGTGAAATATCTCGGCAGCATTCGTGGCGTACTCGAACGCGCGTCGGCCCGCGAGACGGCGGTTCGCGTGGCGGCCGGCGCACTGGCCAAGCAATTGCTGGCCGAGTTCGGCATCAACGTTTTTGGCTACGTCTTGGAAGTCGGGCCAGAGCGGATCGAACCGGTCGACGGCACACTAGAGGAACTCAAGGCGATTCGCGACCAGAGCGAACTCTACAGTCTGAATCTCGACCGCGATCCGGCGATCAAGGCACTCATCGATCAAACCGGCAAGGATGGCGACACGCTCGGCGGCATTATCGAGGTGCGCGTCGACGGTTGTCCGTTCGGTCTCGGCACACACGCGCAGTGGGACACCAAACTCGATGGCCGTTTAGCCCAAGCCGTGATGGCTGTGCAGGCGATCAAAGGCGTGGAGATCGGCCTCGGTTTTGAGGCAGCCCGACGCCCAGGTTCGCAGGTCCACGATCCGATTCACTACGACGAGAGCCGCAAGAACACCTCGACGCTAGGCTACGAGCGTCCAACCAACAACGCTGGCGGCCTCGAAGCTGGGATGACCAACGGTCAGCCGATTGTGATTCGGGCGGCAAAAAAGCCGATCAGTACGCTGGCAAAACCGCTAGCCTCGATCAATCTCGACACCAAAAATCCCGAAGAAGCGAGCTACGAGCGGAGCGACGTCTGCGCGATTTCGGCGGCGAGTGTGATTGTCGAGAACGTCGTCGCGTTTGAAATCGCTCGCGCCGTAGTCGACAAATTTGGCGGTGACAGTTTGGCCGAGATGCAGGCGCGGTACAAATTGTTTCAAGAGATGGCCGCGGAACGCTGAAAACTCGTAGGAACATGGATGTTCGCTTTACATGAAACAACCCAGCGACGCGTCTGCCGCGTCTCCTTTATCTTGCTTTGCGTTGTACCGACGCTGCTGACGCTCGCGGGCATTGCGTATAGCAATCGGCCTTGGCGGCAGGCCGATTGGCAACGGACGCTCGCTCAGCGTTTCCATGTACGTGCTGTGCTCGACGATATTTCGCGTCCGCAACCTGGGGTGACGAAGCTAACCAATCTGCAATTCGCCGATCTTCGCACTGCTGCCCCATTAGGCTCGATCGACAAACTCAGTTTTGGCCGTCAAAAATCTCGGCAAACTTTTCATGCCGAGCATCTCGTCGTCGAGGCCGAGCAGTTGCCCTCGCTCTCGACAGCCATCGCGATGTGGCTTGCTACCGGTGAATTGGAACCGCTCGAATTCCTCGCCGATCAATTAACGATCACTGGCTCATCGCTGCGAACGTTACAACTGAAAAACGTTTCGATCACAAGCGTGACGACCGAAACGCATGGCCAGCAGTTTCAGCTCAAAGCTCTCGACCCCAGAGGCAAAACTCTTCAGCTCGCTTTGGCAAGCGATAATGGCCAATTGCGCTGCCTCGTCGACGCCCAACAAGCTTCGCTGCCGGCATGGCTCGTCGGCAAACTCGTACCCGGTCTTAGCGGTTGTGGCGACGCAAGCTTCCAAGGGGAAATCTCCGCTACCTGCGAAAACCAACACACCCACGGCAAACTTCAAGGCCAACTCCGCAACGTCGATCTACAAACCTGGATCGGATCCGAAGGCCCTCATCGCTTGCAAGGCGTGGCTCAATTTCAACTCGAACAGCTCGAATGGTTAGACGATGGTATTCAGGTTGCCCAAGGAAACATCAAGGGCGGTCGCGGAGCAAGCAGCTTTTCTTTGCTACTCAACGCGCATGATATTTGTGACTGTGCTACGGGGCCAACCTGGGGAACACTGAGTTCTGAATCCGAGGACAAACTCGTCCCCTTCGATCAAATGTCATTCAGTTTTCAAATGAGTGACGCTGGCATCGCTGTTGCCGGGCATTGCGAAGAAGGGGCGCTGATGACCTTTGATCAGATACCGTTGCTGTTTGCGCCATCATTAGTGCGACCGGTTGGTGAGCTGGTGCAGCTATTGGATAATCGCCGACAACCGGGCTGGCTGCCAGCGACGCGTAAGGCTCACGACATGGCAGAGAAATTGCCGCTGCCGGGCGACGAAGCCCGTGATCCAGAGAATTCGCGGCGATAGTTTTTGACTACTTCGAGAGGATCTCGATCACCGACCCCTGCCCTGCCGCATACTTGTCGACGGCCCGACGGCCTAGGTTGCCGTTTTTCTGGGTGGCGGCATAGTACGCCAAAAAATGGGCGGGAGTTGCTGGCCCATGCGATGCCAAGTCGGTCAACAAGGTTTCCGCCTCTGCCAACTTCCCAGCTTCGAACATCGCCAACGCGCGAGAGTATTGATCGAGCCGCGTCTTGACGCGTGCCGCTTCTGTAGCCGGGTAAGCAGTATACAACTCGGCGGGCTTCTCCAAGCCGGGCAGCTTTGCCGTACATACGCGCAGAGTGAAAAATTTTTCCGACAGCTTGGTCTGTGTGGCAGACGTGATGACTAGCGGCAACTGCAACTGTTTCGATGCCGCCTGCACGCGGCTCGCGACGTTGACGGTGTTGCCGCGCGGTCCGTATTTAATTCGGCTGCGCGTGCCGGCGTTGCCGACATATGCCGGGCCAGAGTGGATGCCGATGCCCAATTCGAGCGGAGCGTCGAGCCGACCTTGCCATTTTTCCGCAAGTGGTGACAGCACCTCAAACATTTCGAGGGCTGCCGCGCAAGCGAGGTCGGCGTGATTGGGCTGATCGAGCGGAGCATTCCACAAGGCGAGCAAGCCATCGCCGTAGTAGTCGACCACGATGCCTCGCTGCTGAACAACGACTTGCGTGAGCGTTTCCATCACGTCACCCAACAAATCGTAGCAGTCGGGCAATGTCATCGTCTCGGCGAGCGTTGTGTATCCGCGTAGGTCGGCGAACATTAGCGTCACGTCGCGCTGCTGCCCTGCTAGGATTTCGGGATGCTGCTGGATTGTTTCAGACACCGTCGGCGAGAAAGCTTGCTCGAGTAGCACGCGAGTGCGCGCCGCCTCGGTTTCTTGCTGCATGCGGGAGATACCAACAGAAACCGACTCAGCCAATAGCTGAACGAGCCGAGCTTCGAGCGGGCGTAGTCCACGGCGACGATTCGAGCCGCGTGTGTCGCGTACCCCGTAAATCGCTGCGACCAATTCGCCGTGCGCATCGAGAACCGGGGCGATTACAATCGCCTGGACATCTCCCCGAGATTCGCAGGCGTCGGCGGGCTGATACCAAGTTTTCGACTGCCCTGCGATTTTTTCCAATGCTGTTTCGTCGAAACGGAGACCGCGCTGGGGGTCAGGCAGATTGCTTCCAACAATTTGCCACGGTGCATTGGCCGGCTCTGAGCAAGGTCGCAACACCCAGGCAGCGTCTAGCCCAACTGTCTCGACGGCGAACTGTGCGGCGTCGGCGTAAAATTCTGCCGAGCCGGCTGCCGCGCGATGCAACTGGCCTACTTCGGTCAGCCATTTGGTCACGGTCGCAGCGGAAGGACCTGTGTGTGACGTTCCGGTAGTCTGCGCATTTAGCAATTCGTCCAGATTCGTCTGCCTGAGCGGCACGAGCGTACGCGGCGGATCAGGCGATGCAAGTTCAATCCACGTTGCTTCGGCACGCAAAAGACATGGTAGCGGTAGCACGTCGCCGCTATGCAAGGCCTGCCCTTCGACCGATTGCATATTTTCTGGCGTGGCTACGAGCGTGACCTGGTCGCTCGCGAATCGTAGCAGCAAGTCGCTGTCGAGAGGTTGTTGACCCGGTTCCCACACAGACGTCCAGCGACCACTACCGCTTGTGCACTCGCGCAGCGCAAAACGATCGGTTGAACAACAAAATTGCTCGTGTTGGCCGTTGTTGTAGACCGCAACGCGATACATGATGGAGATCAATAATTGAGGGTGTTGTTTACCTCAAAGAATAGGTCACACACTGCTAGCAGGCTCATCCGCATCAAGCCGCAAAATCGTTATTTTCGGATGCTAGCACCGAGGGCAGGTTTGTTCTCGACAGGGTGCAGGCATTGCGAAATAATGCTAGCCGTCATTTTGAGTTTCAAGTCTAAGAACGTGCAAGGAAGCATTGGTGGACTGGCAATCGTTGGGTTGGGGCCTGGGAGCTACCCTGTTGGGTGCTGTCGGGCTACAAGCGTTGGGAACGGCATACGCCAAGCGTGGACGACTGCGCACGGCGAGCGATAGCCGCGCGCGACGACAGCAAGATTTCGACCAGCAGCTTCACGCGGAATTGCAATGGGCACGCGCTGCAAAACCAGTTTTCAAGGCTTGGTCGGGGGCGCGGTCGTTCGTCGTAGCAGCGGTCGTGGACGAGGCGGTCGATTGCAAATCGTTTTATCTGGTTCCTGCCGATGGACATCCCTTGCCCCGGTTCGAGCCAGGACAGTTTCTGACATTTAGTCTGACCATCGATCCTCACCAAAAACCGCTGGTGCGCTGCTATTCGCTTTCTGATAGCCCGAATGAAGGCTACTATCGGATCACCGTCAAACAAGCTCGTCCGCCTGCCACCCTTTCCTCAGTTGGGGGTGCCGAACTACCGCTTGGCTTAGGCAGCAGCTACTTTTTCCAGCGCGTCCATGCCGAAACAACGCTCGAAGTACAATCGCCGCAGGGTGCATTTTTTCTCGACCCAACCGACGATTCGCCAGTAGTGCTGATCGGCGCGGGCATCGGTATCACGCCAATCTTGAGCATGGTCAATACGATCGTCCACGAGCGCACAGAGCAGATTGCCTACGTATTCGCCGGTTTTGGCAACAGCCGCGAACACCCTTTTCGCAAGCAAATGCAAGAGCTACACGCGACCTACGAAAATGTAAATATCGACCTCAGCTATTCTCGTCCGATGCCCTCCGACACGGTCGGTCGCGACTACGATCATCGCGGGTACGTCGACGTTGCGCGGCTGCGTCAGGTTTTGCCCTCTAATAACTTTCGATTCTACGTCTGCGGGCCTGCATCCATGATGGAAACGTTGGTGCCTGCGCTAATGGCGTGGGGTGTCCCCGAATCGCACATCCGTTTTGAGGCCTTTGGCCCCGCGACCGTCAAAGGTATGCAGCAAGTGCGCACGACCGACGACATTGCCAAAGGCCCCTGCCAAGTCGAATTCATGCTGGCAGGCGCCTGCCTAGCGTGGGATGGCGGCTACGAATCGTTACTAGAGTTTGCCGAAAGCCAGGGCGTGCCGCTCGACTATGGATGCCGCGCAGGCAATTGCGGACAGTGCCTTGTTTCGGTGAAGTCGGGCAGCGTCGACCACATCAAAGCGCCCGGCCTACCGCTCGAAGAAAACCAATGCCTCACCTGTATCGGCGTCCCCCATGGCGATGTCGTGCTGGAAGCGTAGATGATGTAATGATGAAATCCGAATGACGAAAAACAAACACGCCATGACCAACGCTCGAATGCCCCTTCTCCAACGCCAACCATCCATGTCCCTCGGGTCATTCGGATTCTGGATGTTATTCGCCATTCGTCATTCGTCATTCG
>JAJDEE010000245.1 GCA_029259975.1 Planctomycetota bacterium | reverse complement strand
CTTTGATCGTGAATATTCTCTTCGCTACCGCCGAAGCCGTACCCTTCTGCAAGACAGGCGGGCTGGGTGATGTGTGTGGAAGTCTGCCGGGCGAGGTGGCCAAATTGGGGCATCGTCCGACGGTGATTTTGCCGGCGTTTCGGCAGACGCTCGAGTCGGGGCAACCGATCGAACAGACGGGCGTTTCTTTTGAAATTCCGATCGGGCAGAAGCAGGTGACGGGGCAGTTGCTGCGTAGCCAGTTGCCGGGGACCGACGTGCCCGTTTACTTGGTCGAGCAAAGCGACTACTTCGACCGGCCCGAACTTTACTGGGATGACGGCGAAGACTATCACGATAATTGCGAGCGGTTTACGTTTTTTTGTCGGGCGGTGCTCGAAGCGATTCCGCTGCTCGACTTGCAGACCGATTTGGTTCACTGCCACGATTGGTGTGCGGCGCTCGTTCCGGCTTATCTCAAAACCCTTTATCGCGACCGCCCGCCGTTCGATGGCATCGCCTCGCTCTACACGATTCACAATTTGGCCTACCAAGGCAACTTTTGGCATTGGGACATGGCTCTCACGGGCATCGACTGGAAGCACTTTAATTGGCGGCAGATGGAGTTTTATGGGAATCTCAACTTCATGAAGTCGGGCATCGCTTTTGCGGACGCGATCAGCACTGTCAGCCCGACCTACGCCCGCGAAATCATGCGACCGCCACTCAGTTGTGGGTTGGAAGGTTCGTTGCAACATCGACGGAACGACCTGTTTGGCATCCTCAACGGTGCCGACTACAGCGATTGGAACCCGAGTACCGACCAGTTCCTCGGTGACAAAACTTATGACGCTACGAACTACACCGCCGGCAAAGCTGCCTGCAAAGCAGCGCTGCAGCAGACCATGGGTTTGCCGGTAAATGCAGACGTGCCGCTACTGGCATCGGTGGGGCGTTTGGCCGATCAAAAAGGGTTTGATTTGATTGCTCGTGTGATGCAGCAGTGGGCCCAACAAGATGAAACTCATCCGGATGTCGACGCCCAGTGGGTGATTTTGGGCACCGGCGAGGCGAAGTATCATCAAGTGCTGGGACAATTGGCGGCGGACCATCCGCAGAAAATGGCCGTCAAGCTGGATTTTTCCAACGAGTTGGCCCACCAGATCGAAGCCGGCGCCGACATGTTTCTGATGCCGAGCCAGTACGAACCTTGCGGATTGAATCAGCTTTATAGCCTGAAATACGGCACGGTTCCCGTCGTCCGCGCGACGGGCGGTTTGGCTGACACGGTCGTAAACACCCAGCCCGAAACGCTCGCCGATAACACGGCGACGGGCTTTAGTTTTGCCGAGTACACTGCGTTGGCCCTTTCTGAGACGCTACACCGCGCGTGCGGCATTTTTGCTGACAAGCCCGTCTGGCGGCAGCTCGTCGAGACCGGCATGAACCAAGATTGGTCGTGGAGCCAAAGCGCTCGCCGCTACATCGAAGTCTACGACCAAACCCGAGCTCGTGCGCAGCAAGAGGTGTTGCACTGACGCACCAGCCAGTTTTTGAACGGCGAACCGACCCGATCTCTGGCCACCAAGTCCTGATCGCCGAGGATCGTGCGGGACGCCCCAGCGATTTTTCTTCGCAAGCAACAGCCTGCGGCAGGCAGGGCGAGTGCCCGTTTTGTGCCGGTCACGAGAACCTAACACCAGAGTCCTTGCTAGAGGTAACTAATGCAGGTGGCGAGTGGCAGATACGCGTGATACCGAATAAGTATCCGGCCGTAACGTTGGGGCTAAGCGATATTTTGCCACCAGCGAGTTCAGCTCTCGGCGTGGTTTCTCAGCTGCCAGCAGGCGCGCATGAAGTCTTTGTGGAATCTCCTCGGCACATCCAGGATATTTGGGAACTGTCGGTTGATGAATTGGTGCAGGTCTTTCAGGCATATCGTGAGCGATTGCGTTTTTGGTCGACCGACGAGCGCATCTGCCACGCGTCGATTTTCAAAAATGTCGGCCTTGCTGCCGGCGCTTCGCTGGAACATATCCATAGCCAATTGTTGGCGCTGCCCGATATTCCGCCTGCGATTGCAACGGAGCTGGTCGGCGCACGCCGCTATTACGACGAACATCACCGCTGCGTTTTTTGCCAGCTACTCGACGAAGAGCTGACGCATCGCCAGCGGTTGGTCGTCGACACCGGTTCGTTTGTCGCGTTTTGTGCTTACGCAGGGCGGCAACCGTACGAAACTTGGATTCTGCCGCGCAAGCACAGCGCCAGCTTTGAACAGCTGAGCGACACGGACACGCGGACGTTGGCCGAAATTCTCCTGCAAGTTGTCGAGCGTTTGCGCGGTCAGCTCTCGCCACTGTCGTACAATCTCTTGCTACACACCGCACCATTCCGTACGACAGCTACCGACTGCTACCATTGGCATTTCGAGCTAGTGCCTCGGTCTACGACATTGGCAGGATTCGAGTGGGGCGCAGGCATGCACATCAATCCACTCTCCCCAGAGCGGGCTGCGGGAAGGCTGTACGTGAAATAGGCTTCCAGCCTGTAGCAGTCACATTACAGGCTGGAAGCCTATTCCACGTTCCAGTAAAATAGGCGAAGCTGGTTACCCCTGAGTCCTGTGCCGTTTATTGCGTTCAAGATGACCGGTTCTGTCGATCATTTCTAAAAGAAGAGCAGCCGACCGCTAGCCGAATGCCTAGCCAAATCCCTAAAATCAGTGCAACTTCTAGGGATGCCGATTTTGCTAGCACCCTTTCCAACGCGATAGTCATCAAAGATCACCTATGAATCATCCGCTCCGTCTGGTTCTCGTCTTCCACAACCATCAGCCCATTGGCAATTTTGATGGCGTGTTCGAGCAGGCCTATCAAGATAGCTATCTGCCGTTTTTGGATGTCTTCGAGCGCTACGAGCAGCTGCAGATCGCTATCCACACGAGCGGCTCACTCATGGAATGGATTGACGCAAACCATCCCGAGTATGTCGATCGGCTGGCCGACTTGGTGGCCAAAGGTCGCTTGGAAATTGTTGGCGGGGCGTACTTCGAGCCAATCCTGTCGATGATTCCCTCGCGCGATCGCGTCGGTCAAATCACAACTTACACGCACTGGCTCGAAACGCGGACAGGCGCCCAGGTTCGCGGCATGTGGATGCCTGAACGCGTGTGGGAGCAATCGATGGCCAGCGATTTGGCCGAGGCGGGCATCGGCTACACGATCCTCGACGATTTTCATTTCAAAAACGCTGGGCTGACGCAAGAACAACTACACGGCTACTACGTCACCGAAGACGATGCGCAGGTGATCAACGTGTTGCCCGGCAGCGAGCCGCTTCGCTACTTGCTGCCCTTTCAGCCTGCCCACAAGACGATCGACTATCTGCGCGGCGTTGCCGAGCAACACCCAGGCGCGGTGGTCGTGTTTGGCGACGATGGCGAAAAATTTGGCACTTGGCCGGGGACGAAAGAACATGTCTACGACCGTGGCTGGCTCGCCCAGTTTTTCGACGCGCTGCAAGCCAACAGCGATTGGCTCAAAGTGACTACACCCGCCGAGGCGATCGACAGCGTACCGCCGCTTGGCAAATTGTATATCCCCGAGGGCAGCTATCGAGAGATGACCGAATGGTCGCTGCCATCGGCAAAGATCAACGAGTACGAAGACGCCCAGCATCACCTCGAAGCCCAAGGCGAATGGGAGCGAATCAAGCCGTTCGTCCGCGGCGGTTACTGGCGGAATTTCAAAGTGAAGTATCCCGAAACCAACGTGATGTACGCGCGCATGCAGCTAATTAGCCGCCGTCTGCACGCAGCAGTACAAGCTGGCGCGGCTGGCGAGTTCATCGATCAGGCTCGGCTAGAACTTTACCGTGGCCAGTGCAATTGCAGCTTCTGGCACGGCGCGTTCGGCGGCGTTTATCTGCCTCACTTGCGAAACGGCGTCTACCAGCATCTGATCGCCGCCGACAATCTGCTCGATCAGGCGGAAAACCGCAGCTGGCAACCCGGCGCGCAGCCGTGGGTAACGCTCGACGCGGACGACTTTAATTTGGATGGTCGCCCCGAAGCGCGTCTGGCCAACAATCGCTTGACGACATTTGTGGCGCCCGTCGAAGGTGGGCAGATTTACGAACTCGATGTGAAGTCGATCTGCCACAATCTGGGCGCGACTCTCACGCGTCGCCCCGAAGCTTACCATCGCAAAGTCCTCGGCGGTCCGTCCGAAGCTGGCGACGGTGTGGCGAGCATTCACGATCAAGTCATTTTTAAGCAAGAGGGACTCGACGGACGCTTGGACTACGACACCTGGTCGCGAAACAGCCTCGTCGATCATTTTTATCCCGCCAACATCTCGCCCGGCGAAGTTGCCAAAGGCACCGCGACCGAGCAGGGCGATTTTGTCCAAGGCCCGTACGAAGCCAAGCTCCGTCGCAGCGAAGGACGGGTTCAATTGCAGCTAACGCGCGAAGGCTAC
>JAJDEE010000244.1 GCA_029259975.1 Planctomycetota bacterium | reverse complement strand
CTGTGGAGCAGGCAAGTCGGACGAAGCCTGAGGTCGCGGACGACCTTCGACGGTGCCAATCACTTGATAGGTTGACGGCGCGTCGAGCGGTGTCTCGTCGGCCACGCGGTGGGGCGGCAGGAGAAAATGTATTTTCAATTTCAGTTGGCTGGTCCCGCCATGAAGCGTGGCAAGATGGTCGGCATAATGCTGCCCCGACTGAGGACCCATGACCGGCATCTGCGTCTGCTCCGCCAACATCATATGCCGATGATAAAACAGCCGCGGCCACTGCGCGTCGACGCTCGGCAGACGACCATCGACCACTTTGCCATCGGGTTGCGTCACCTTGTAATCAATGACGTGCGTGCCTGCTGGGTCGGGGGCAAAAAACTCGTAACCGTGATTCAGATACAACAAGTTGAGATAGTCGTGAAAAAATCGGTGCAGTGATCGCGTGATTACTGGCGGCTGCCAAACTTTGCTGTCGGGCGGTAACGGCAGTTGTCGGCCGAGCGAGTCGACCGGCGGCATAAATCCAGGCGGCAACGCGTCGGCAGTCATCAAATCCCATGGCGCACAGAACACGGCCGTGAGATGCAACATTACCAACAGGCTCACCAGCCAACGCCAGAACGGATGCCAGGGCAGATCGCCAGCAGCACGCTTTTGGACCGTTTTTATTGTAGGCGCTGGCCTCTTCCCTGCCGCCTCGGTCGGTAGATTTTCTTGCCTGTTTTTGGCCATCGCCTTGCTCAGTGGTTAACCATTGCTATTGGGGTGGCCTACAGCAAAAGAAAAACCCCCGCACCGGTCAACACCGATGCGGGGGAATGCGTATAAATTCAGTCAAATCGTGCAAATTAGTCAAGTTGAGCGACCTGAACGACGTCGTCCGCGTCAAAATCGAACGCTAGCTCGTAGCTCTCGCCGCCCACAATCTTCAGCGTCCGCTCTTGGACCAGTTGCTTGCCGTCACGTTCCAGCTCAACACGAACCACATAGCCTTCCCACTCTTGGCCCGCGGCCAAACTGTGAGTTGTAAACGTTCGATCGGCGCCGGTCTGCTTCGTTGGCGAACCAGCCAGCGAGATGCGGGCATTCTCGGGAACGCCGATTTTT
Source organism: Planctomycetota bacterium (assembly GCA_029259975.1). Taxonomy (GTDB): domain Bacteria; phylum Planctomycetota; class Planctomycetia; order Pirellulales; family Lacipirellulaceae; genus Bythopirellula. The sequence goes on along the minus strand of JAJDEE010000244.1, from coordinate 4,157 downwards.
AGCTCAGTCGTGGCCGGTATCATCGCCGAGGACAAGCGTAGTTCGCTATCGGCTGCACTAAACTCAAGCGTGACTTTGTTGCCAGCCACCAACTTGATGGTTTCGTTCTTGACGATTTTCTTGCCTTCGTGATCAAACTCGACTCGCAGCTTGTACGCATAGGTCTGGCCTGCTTTGAGACCGTTAGAGACATAGCTGCGCGAGCTGCCAGTGCTGGTTGTTAACGTGTCGTTTACAAACACTTTTGCCTCACCCGGCAAAGTCACTTCGATGGTGGCACTGCCTGCAGCAAGCATCTTCGCGTCGGTGGTGACGCTGCTGACGCAATTGCAACCTGTATCAACGGGTACGCTGTACTCGACAGGCGCGCTATAAACTGGCGCACTATAAACTGGCACACTGTAATAAGTCGTGCTGCCAGCGCTGCCGTAACTGCCAGCGCTGCTGTAGCTGACGGTGCCATAACTGGCGTAGCTGCCTGCACTACCGTAGGAGCCGTAGCAGGATCGTGCCACGCGACGCGCTTGCCGATTGGCTACGCGAACCTGCCGACGTGCGGACATCCGATTCAACAAACCAACGCGCCCATAGCTGCCGTAACAGCCGCCCGAGCCGTAACTGCCGCCAGAGCCATAACTGACAGACGCGTAACTTCCATAGCTGCCGTAGCTGCCCGCCGAACCCCAACTTCCATAGGAGTAAGCCTGTGCGTCAGCGGCGATCAATGCAACCGCTGCACAAGCCGCGAAGACGAGTAGGAACTGGTTTTTCGAGCCAAAAGTCTTCATCATGGTGTCTCCCAATAGATCGCCTAACAAGCGGGCAGATTAGCCCTGCGCTGGGGCCTCCCGCACACAACCTGTTAGGATAACATGGACAGGTTTCAATTCAAGTAACCTGGGGGAATTTGCGCTATTTTAACGATTACGTGGTTTTACTGAGGGCAGCAATCCTCGCTATGATGTAATGGAACATCACCATCCTCCAACGTTTTCCTGCCATGCCCAGCGAACCCACCCAAATCGCAACGACACGCTCGCGACTACGCGATCAAATGCCCGTCACCAAAAAATGGGCCTATTTCGACCACGCTGCCGTGGCACCGATCTCTGGCTCGGCTCAAGAAGCTCTTCGTGCCTGGACCGAACAAGCCGCGTGCGAAGGCGACACGGTCTGGCTCGATTGGGCGCGTCAGGTCAGCGAAACTCGCATTGCTGCGGCTGAGCTGATTGGCGCACACACCGACGAAATCGCACTCGTCCCGCACACCACTGCCGGCATCAACCTAGTTGCCGAAGGGCTAGACTGGCAGGCAGGCGACAACATCGTCACGCTCGACGATGAGTTTCCCTCGAACCTTTACCCGTGGATGCACCTTGAGCGGCTAGGCGTCGAAACCCGTATGGTGCCGACTGCTCAAGGGTGCGTCGATCTCGATCAACTTGCCGACCACTGTGACGAACGCACGCGCGTTGTCAGCGTCAGCTGGGTCGGCTACGCCAACGGTTGCCGCCGCGACTTGGATGCGATTGCCGCCATTGCTCACCGACACGACGCTTTGTTTTTTGTCGATGCAATTCAAGGTCTAGGCGTCTTTCCGATCGACGTATCGAAAACCGATATCGATTGCCTTGCTGCCGACGGCCACAAGTGGCTACTCAGCCCCGAAGGCGCGGGAATCGCTTACATTCGCCGCGAATGCTTGTCGCGTCTAACACCAACAAGCGTCGGCTGGAACAGCGTTGTGCACGCCGCCGATTTCAGCCGTATCGAACTCGACCTCAAACCGACCGCCGCCCGCTACGAAGGCGGCTCGCACAACATGGCAGGCTTCATCGCGTTGGGCGCTAGTCTACGTATGCTTCTAGATGCCGGTACCAAAAACATCGCTGCCGCGATCCTCGACCTCACCGATCGCGCCGCCGAAGAACTCGTCGCATTGGGAGCCACCCTCTGCTCGCCACGTTCCGACAGTGCCAGCTCTGGAATCCTCTCGTTCGAGCTACCCGGTTTCGACCCAGTCGCGGTCCGTAAGCACTGCCTCGACCAAGGCGTTGCCTTCGCCTGCCGGGCCGGGCGACTGCGTGTTAGTGCCCACGGGTACAATAATGACGACGATTTGGCGAAGTTGTTTGACGCCTTGCGGAGTGCTTGCCTGTAAGAATGGTTATTTTCATTGTCGTCTTGCCGGCAAATCGCTGCTATATTATTCGTGCTATTCGTCTCATTCGTGGTTCTCAAATTTGTCATTTTATCGTTCCCCTATTTGTCATATTATCGTTCCCATATTTGAAAGTGCACTGCCATGTCGCGACGTGCCGTCTACACGGGTTCGTTCGATCCGATCACGCTTGGTCATCTCAACGTGATCGAGCGCAGCAGCCGACTCGTCGACGAATTAGTCGTCGGCGTTGGTCTCAACATCGACAAACAATCGATGTTTACGGCAGAGGAACGCGTCGAACTGATCGAGCGCACTACCAGCCACCTCGACAATGTGATCGTCAAACTGTTCACCGGTTTGGCCGTCAGATTTGTCCGTGACTGCCAAGCGAGAGTGATTATTCGCGGCGTCCGTTCGTTGACCGATATGGAAGCCGAGTTCACGATGACCCTGGCCAATCGAAAACTCGACCCGGAGATCGAAACGGTCTTCCTGATGGCCGACGACGAGTTCTCACACGTCTCGAGTTCGTTGATCAAACAGATCACGCCCTTAGCAGGCGACGAAGAACTCAGTCGGTTTGTACCGACGGCAATCCTGCCCGACCTACGTGCCAAGCTGGCCGATTAGATATCTACCTCCCAAGCAGGACGAGAAGAGGGTTGATCAGCGTGCCACACGTAGCATCTGTACAACGATCGCCATCAGCCCCACCGCAGCCAGAGCGGTCTTCATTTGCTCGAACAGATTGTCGCGACTTGCGACGGCTTGCCACTGGTCAGCAGCAGCTTGCTGTGCAGGAGAATCAACTCGACGAGATCGCCAAGGCTCCGCAGGCCACTCGGCCTCTGCTTCGTTCGCACATTCGACGCTCGCCAATTTTTCATCACCAGCAAACTCGCATTGCCTCTCATTTTCTTGCTGAGGCTGTTGCTCCCCTCGATGCGCCGCCGCTTGCTGCGTCTCCTCGTCCCCCACCTCATCCGCCGCCAACGACTCCTCAGCACGTCCGATATCGGGCGCCAGCGTTGCAAGAAACGCCCCCACCCGACCACCAAAGCTGCCAAGCGTCGTCCCCTGACCTGCCCCGAACAACACGCCAGCTAACTCGCCTTGCTCATTAAATATCGGCCCGCCCGAATCGCCCTGACGAGCTTCGACATCCAGCTCGACCATGTGCCGCGGGAAATCGATCCGAGGCGCATAGTACTGTGTGCAACGTCCCGTAGCGCAGCGATAATTTCCCTGGCCATAACCGCAGATCGTGAGCCGATCGCCCGGCCGCGGAGCAACGCCTGCGATCGACACCGGCTCGATCGAGGGCCGCCAGATCACCAGTGCCGCCAAATCCCAATCGGCATCGACCTTCAGCGCCCGTGCCTTCGAGGTAAAGCCGCCGGGGAACAAGACTTCGATCGTCCCCGTCGAGTCACGCACGACATGCCAATTGGTAATCACGAGGCCAAAGTTTTCGCGCACGTCGATCAACGTACCGCTGCCATAGGCGGTCGCCCCCTGCTCGGGCACAACAATCCGCGCCACGGCCGGGTGCGGACGATCGGATCGCAATCGCACACCGGCCCTTGGCACGGCTTTGCCGGTGGAAGTTTTACCCGTAGAAGTTTTACCCGTAGAAATTTTACCCGTAGAAAATGTCGAAGGAGCCATTCCAACGTTCGCCACAGGAAATGTTTCCCGCCACACCTCAGAAAGCTGTTGCGCCGACCGCGTCCCCTGAAACGTTGCCGCATCGCATGTCGCACTCAGAGTACACAAAACATAAAAGCATACACGCACCAACCCTCCAACCTCTTTCCGGTCGAGAGTTAGCGGTTCTTGGCCCAATAAATTGTGCAGAAAATTCGGCATCAGAAAGTTCAACGTCGACTCATGGGTTTGGAAACATCGAGATGTCGCTTTTGTTCGTTCTCCGTGATCATCTTTAGCAGCCGAGAGCGAACTTCTTGCTTCGTGTTGTCCAAGGCAGGTTTAT
>JAJDEE010000243.1 GCA_029259975.1 Planctomycetota bacterium | reverse complement strand
AGCGCGATCTTTACGACTACGCCTGACATCGATGCGGAGTTCCCCGCACTGGCCGCCAGGCAACTCGGCTGGCTTGAGGTGCCGCTGATCTGTGGCCACGAAATGACGGTGCCTGGCAGCTTGCCGCTTTGTATACGAGTGCTAGTTCATTGGAATACAACGAAATCGCAAGCCGAAATCGAGCATGTCTATGTGCGCGAGGCAAAGCGGCTACGGCCTGATCTCTCAAAACTGCCGCCAGTTGATCGGAAAGAACTGGAAGAGTGGATTAGCGAGCAAATGCGCGGCAACAGCTAACTCTATGTACGCCGCCTACTGACTGTGGCTAGCAAAAAACAAGCAAGCCCAACCAAGCTTCCGACCGAAGGCTCTGGTACGGTTGCAGCGGCAATAGCAGCAGGCGTGCCGATGAACTCACGTTGCCAAGCGAGGAAATCCATCCCATCGGTATCGCCATCCCCGTCGGCATCGCCGCCTCGATTTTCGCTGAAAGAATTTTCCCAGATACTCAAATCACCCTGTGTTGCCACACCATCGATATTGAAATCGGCGGTGAGCGAATGGACATAGAGCTGCTGCTGCCAAAGCAAAAAGTCGGCCCCATCGGTGTCGCCATCTCCGTCTACGTCACCGCCATTGTCGATACCAAAAGAAGCAAACAACATATCCAGGTCGTCGCCGTCAACATTGAGATCGCCATTGAGATTGGCCTCGCGTAGCAACGTTGCATTTAAGACAGGCCAACCGGTCGTATCCTCGATCATGGGATAGACCGTTATCTCTGAAACGCCGCTGGGAAGTACACCAGCCACAGAGGCGAGCCAGTTGGCTTGCAAGATGTCGAAGTCGTCTTCGTCGACCATGCCATCGCCATCGAAATCGCCATCCTCAAAACCGCCGGGCTGCTGCCAGTTTCCTTGAAGCATAAAAAAGTCGTTGAATTCGACCACGCCGTCCAGATTGGTATCGCCGGGGAGCCAAGCCTGAAATGTCATCAACGGATCGCCTACGACCGTATTGACGAAAGAGAGTTGCCGGGTGGCGTTCCAAGCGGCTTCGACGAAGGTGAGTCCTGTTTCGCCCGGTTGTGCTCCGGCACTAGGGAGAAGCATATCATAAAACAGGTCTTCATTGGTCACGTTGTCGGGCCCATTGAACGGCTCTTGCACATGCCCAAGACCTGCTGTGCCCCCAATTTCCAGCCACTCGGCAACTAAACCTTGGCCTTGGGAATGGGCCGGATCGAAGCTGCGAGCATTGAAACTTTCGTGCGTGTGAAAGACCGCGCCATTGGCTAATTCAAAATCGAGTTGATTCTGAATATAACCCGGCTCAAGACCACCTGCCCCATCGTTTGTTCCATGACTCACATAGCCGACCACGGGGCCAGGAGCGACTGCGATCGCTGTGTTCTGGACTGCATCTCCTTGGTCATAATCTGAGATGAAAGCTTGGCCGTGGTTTTGGAGTACCGTTATTAGTCCTGCTCCCTCGCCCGCGTTGTTGACAATTTGGTCAATACCAGCGGTCGGGTCATCGTCCGCTACTATGAAATGTCCCGACGGATTCACAAAAACATTTTGCGCCCGATCTATCGAATTGATTACGTCACCTACAGAGTACCCATCCAAGCGAGAGGAGAGGCGTATATCGCCATTAACTAGGTCAGAACCGCTACGGACAAAGGGTATATTTTTGTTGTAGTAAGGATTCGACTGAAGTGAAAAATCGAATGCTGGAAACCCTATTAGGAGGAATTGATCACCCATTTCATCAATCGAGTCGATCGAATCGATCCGGTTCAATTCGCTTTCGAGGCTTGAATATCGTTTCCATTTCAGCGATGAATTTCCGCCAGGCTGGGAGCCAACATCAATTCTCAGCGGCATACCTTTGGTTGTGACAATCACATCAATGGAATCGGGTATGGAGCCAAGCTCGCTAAGAATTTGCGGGCGAAGAACATTCAAGTAATCGTCGCCACTAATTTCCTCGGAGTAGGTGCCAGAAAGGATTGCATTAATACCGGATATACCAGCGACATGAGCGTTAGGATGAACCTGCTGATAATGGTTGGCAATCTGAGCACCGGAGCCACCGGGACCATCGTCAGCATTGTAGAGGACGAGAACATTTTCCGCGTCAATGGCTACGGCAGGACTAGCAAGTCCGCAAAAGAAGAGTAACAAAAAAAATGCGAGTAAATCGCGGGGACTAAAAATCATCGGGGGGGGCGGCACTTTAGTTGCAATTTCCATCCTCCACGCCACCTGATAGATGATCCTCTCTCAGCCCCTCCTCCCTAAGATAGTATACACTCCTCGAAGCTCATTTTCGACGCAAACGACCCACGAACTACCAAAAGCATCATGGCTCAAGCAGGGAAAAAGACGCCCTGATGCATCTCAGGGCGGCGTTCCCGTTAAGCTCGACTAGCTCTGGGTTCTATAATTCTAAACCTTCTCTCAATCCGGCAATTTGCTACGCGCGAACGTAACGACCCCGTGCCTGTGCCAGCAGAACCGCACCACATGCAAACAGCATAGCGCTCGTAGGTTCTGGGATAGTCGACGGGTTAGGCAACGAAAGTGGATCGGTGTCAAAAGTTGTTCCAGACGCAATGACCGCAAATCCAAACTCAGGGGCTTGAGGCGAAGAGTAGAACAAGACGCCGCTCGTACCACCTACGCCCAAAAAACCGAAGTACGTCCATTGCGAGGAAGTGCTTACTCCTGGACCGCCACCCGTAGAAAGTGGATCATTCGATGGAGGTGTAGGAGGAAAAGCAGCAGCAGGAACAAATGTGACGCCCGAAGCACCTAGCGCCTCATCTCCCTGAAGCCCTACGGTGAAAGTCGAGATACCAGCAGGAGCCGCGCTAATGTCGGTAAACTGGTAGGCGTAAGTGTATTCGCCGGGAGCAGGATCGGCGAATACAATCGAGTTATTGTCTAAATAGTTCTGGAACCCTGCACCAGGAGCGAACACAGCATACTCGACCGTCGCGTCGAGAACTGCAGGGACATTAAAGTTGTGACTGCCTTGCCAAGCCCCTAAGGCCTCAGGCGTCGAAGCGAGCGTGCTGGCAGATGCTTGGCCTGAAGTAGTCAATACTACCATCATCGTCAAAGCTAGGACATTAAAAACTGAATTACGCATTGCCAAATCCTTTATCGTCAGTAGATTAATTTTGGTTCGAAATCTTCCGTCGAAAAATTCTATAACCACACCGGCTACGAACACTAGGCAACCGCGAATCTCCTGGCAATCTTTCTATGCCAACCACCCGTCTCGCACTGGGGTTGGAGAAGAGCCGCCGAAGAGATATCCGCGAAAGCCTTTCCTACCGACGTCTACGAGTCATCAAACCGATCATGCCAATCCCCAACAAAGCAACAGTTCCAGGCTCTGGAATTGCAGTCGAACTAGGAGTAGGCACAGTGGTGATTCCTACGGTGCCGCCATCAACTGTGATTCCTAGTCCCGTACCCAATTCAGGAACATTTGGTGAGGAATAGACTAATATCGTACTATTTTCGCCAGTTTGAATGTTCTGAGCAGAGAAGAGCCAAACCGCATTGCCACCAGTATCAAAAATCGACACACCAGGGGCTACTTCGACCGGAGCGACCGCGCCGCTCGGGAAGTTATCAATGGCATTAGCAATGTTGGAAATACCAACAATCTGTGCGGACACAAAAAAGTTGCCTTGATTTTCGAGTTGGTAAGCATAAACAAGCCCATCACCGGCTCCAGGAACGTAGCCAGACCCAGGGAAGGCCGTGTCGAAATCAGCAACCTCAAATACGGAAAAATCGATATTGCCGATCAGATTGTTTGGGAAAGGCAAGCCATTATTGAAGACATCGCTACCCGTCCAAGCACCACCTGCCGGACCCGCACCGTTATTGAAGGCAAGCGCGTGATTGTTGAGCACTCCCGCCTGAACTGGAGCGACAATAAGAAGAGAAAGTACCGCGATTAAAGCGAGAAACTTAGCTTTAGATAACATCATTAGCGACTCCCCATCAGTGCAAAACTGAACGTTGATTAGACAAAAAGAAT
>JAJDEE010000242.1 GCA_029259975.1 Planctomycetota bacterium | reverse complement strand
CACCTTCGGTGAACTTCATGATGTTGCCTTTGTGCACCAACGTCACCGATTCACGCTCGTTGTCGATCGCGTACTGGATTGCCGCCTTCACCAAACGCGATGTGCCTTCCTGGCTGACCGGCTTGATACCGATGCCGACCGAGTTGGGAAAACGGACCTTGGTCCAAAGTTCTGCAAAGGTTTCAGAAAACATCGCTTTGAACTTGTTGCAGTCGTCGCTGCCTGCCTCGAACTCGATGCCGGCGTAGATGTCTTCGGTGTTCTCACGAAAGATGACCATGTCGGTCAGCTCTGGCTGCTTGACCGGCGAAGGCACGCCTTGAAAATACTGGACAGGTCGTAGGCAGACATAGAGATCAAGAATCTGTCGCAACGCCACATTCAACGAACGAATCCCGCCACCGATCGGAGTTGTTAGCGGCCCTTTGATGCCGACCAGCTGTTCGCGAAACGCATCCAGCGTTTCGTCAGGCAGCCAATTGCCCGTCGCGTCGAAAGCTTTTTGTCCGGCGAGTACCTCACGCCACACAATCTGACGCTCGCCGCCATACGCTTTCTCGACAGCCGCATCGAACACGGCCTGACTGGCCCGCCAAATGTCGGGGCCAATACCATCTCCCTCGATAAACGGAATAATCGGGTGGCTGGGAACTTGCAGGGTCTCGCCTTGCTTTGTAATCGGTTGGCCTGCGGCGACTTCGGTCATCTTGGTCATCTCCCTTAGCTTGGTGTTTTGAACAACTGAATGGCTCTTCCTGAGCAACGGTCTCTAGTCTTGAGTTTTGGCCGAAACAGGCGATTCTCGACCGAGGCTAGGCCCCGGTCAATGGCTGCGACCCATTTGGAGCGATGTGAAAGGGGTCGGGAGTCTATGTTCTTTGCTGTAGACCGAGTTTATATCACTTCTTCCTCTGTCCATTGCCTAACGCTTTATCAGTCAGAAGACAAAGAAAAAGACTCCCGACCCGCTGATGCACCACTTCCATAGCGCAAGAGACGGTTTACCGCTACACGGCCTCTGTCATATACTGCCCAACAGCAAACCACCCAAAACTCATCCACCCGGCCCCATACCATGCAAAGCCCCCCCAATCGTCGTGCCAATCGTCGTGATTTTCTTGCCGCCACCGCGGCTGCCACCGCAGGTTTATCTCTAGGTAATATGTCCATGTCCGAGTCCCAAGCCGCTGAAAACAAAAAACCACTCTTCAAAATCTCCCTTGCCGAGTGGTCGCTGCACCGCATGTTGCAGGCAGAAAAGCTAAAAAACATCGATTTCCCGAGCTTCACGAAGTCGGAATTCGGTATCGAGGCTGTGGAGTACGTCAATCAATTTTTCAAGGACAAAGCCAAGGACACCGCCTATTTGACGGATCTCAAGCAACGGGCGGCCGATGTCGGGGTGGCGAATGTACTCATTATGATCGATGGCGAGGGGCATCTGGGGGCACCAGACGAAGCAGAGCGACTCCAAGCTGCTGAAAACCACTTTCCTTGGGTCGAAGCGGCAAAATTCCTCGGCTGCCACTCGATTCGCGTAAATGCACACTCGGAGGGTTCCCGCGAAGAGCAGGCCAAGTTAGCAGCCGACGGGCTTCGTAAGCTGAGTGAATTCGCCGCTCCTCACAAAATCAACATCCTCGTCGAAAACCATGGTGGACTTTCCTCAGACGGTGCTTGGCTGACTGGCGTGATGAACCAGGTCGACCTGCCAAATTGCGGCACACTCCCCGATTTCGGCAATTTCAGAACCGGCAAAAACGAGGACGGCACCGATATTTGGTATGACCGCTATCAGGGAACCGCCGAGCTGATGCCCTACGCCAAAGCCGTCAGCGCTAAAACCAATGCATTCGACGAGGCTGGTAACGAAACTCAGTCGGATTACCTACAGCTCATGAAAATCGTCCTCGACGCTGGTTACCACGGCCATGTAGGAATCGAATGGGAAGGCGAGCAGCCCGATGAAGTCGAAGGGATCCACATGACCAAGCGGCTCCTAGAGCGGGTCCGCGACGAGCTGGCCTCGTCCTGAGCCATCACAGCTTTAGTAGAAATCAAAAAACTATCGTTTTCCCAGGCGGCCTCCTCAGGCCGCCTTTTTTGTTGCTATTTTCCTGTATTCTCAGCACAAAAACGATTTCAACTCCCAGCCACAACCAACTGGACACGTCCGTTTTCGGGAACGGAGGCGGTGCCCAAGAATTAGGCCGTGCCGCAAATTCACCCCGAGGCAGCCGCTGCCCAGATATAGGCAATGCCAGCGAATCGACGTAAGTGCAAGCAGTGCAAGGACCTATGCAATGCACTTGCCTGCTAGCCAATACTTGGGCAAACACGGAGGCCGTTGTGGTGCTTCGAGACAACCTCTCAAGCTGTACGCGTAAGGAGACATCAGTCGTGCTGACACAAACTAATGAAACTTATCGGGAAATTCTTACTGTTGCTGAAAACCTTTATCGCCAGGACCCCGATTGGGTTACCTTTTTCCGTAAAGTGGTAGGTATCGACGGGGCTGTTCGCAAGAGCTTCCCGACGTTCGAGCAGCTAACAGCCTTCGAGCAAAGCGAGGAGTTTGACGCAATCCAAAAAATGTTGGTCAAACTTCGCGAGAAGCGAGCCTCCACAGATCCCGAGGCCGAACCCACCCGTGTGATTACCGTCCGCCTACCAAAAAGCATGCACGAGTATCTCCGCACTGAAGCCCACGACCTGCATACGAGCATGAACAAGCTTTGCATCTCGAAATTGCTGCAAGTGATCGACGAAGAGATGATTCCAAACGAGCGTTCAGGTAGCAACGGCAAATCGGCTGCTCGCACCAAGCCGGCTCCCATGCCGACGCCGGTTGCAGCAGTTGCCAGCACTCCGATTGGTGCTACCCCTATTGGCCAAGCCCAGCCTCAATTCCGACAACCATTCGGCCAGCAATCTCCATTGCCAAGCCAGCAGCAGGCCCCGTCGCCATTCAAGCCGACTCAACCTCGGTTCTGATCGCCGAAGACTTGCCACTGAAAGAGAATGTCAGCCGGTCGTCCCTAGGAATGGGGGCGGCCTTTTTTAATTGATGAACGATAAGCGATGATTGATGAACGATAAGCGATGAATGAGGAACGAGAGTTTCGAGATCAGTCAATATCGCTCCTCGTTTATCACTTATCATTACTTAAAATCCCCTGGAGAGGACCTATAAGCCGGGTCTTGTTCGTCACGGCCAACTTTACGCAAAGCGAAAAATGGGGCAACGTAGCAATCATTCCTCTAGGACGACAGTTGCCTGCCGCCTCTAGCGGTCTACCCGAGAGTCGTAACGAGCCGGGCCGGCTCTGCTCTCTGTTTGACCTTGCACCGAGTGGGGTTTACCTAGCCAAGCGAGTCACCCCGCCTGCTGGTGCGCTCTTACCGCACCATTTCACCCTTACCGGAGGAGCCATCAGTCGTCAGCAAAAGCTGCTTGCTAAAGCTGACCGCTGACAGCTCCTCTGGCGGTATCTTTTCTGTGGCACTTTCCCTAACCTCGCGGCCGGTGGA
>JAJDEE010000241.1 GCA_029259975.1 Planctomycetota bacterium | reverse complement strand
CCACCGCCACTGTTGACAGCGTCCTGCAGGATTTTTCCGACCCAGAAACCGGCCGCAGCCTGAAGCAGATGGACCAGATCGTCGACGTAACCATCGAGGGCGAAACGCTCAACGTGACCGTCGGACTGACAAGCTACAGTGCACCGCTCTGGGAGGATACGCGAGAGCGTCTGACAGAGCAACTCCAGGCGAAGCTGCCTGGAAAAGCTCAGGTAAACGTCACAGTGGTTGAGCACGACCGCCCGGCCCAACCAATCGGCGGCATCGGTTTGACCATCAAGAGCGTCATCGCCGTTGGTTCGGGCAAAGGGGGTGTAGGCAAAAGCACGATTGCCGCTTCGTTGGCACTAGGGCTGAAACGAGCTGGGTCGAAAGTAGGACTGATGGATGCGGACGCCTACGGACCGAGTATTCCTCATTTACTCGGCGTCGACGAAAAACCGACAGCGACTGCCGAAAAGCGTTTACAACCCGTCGATGCTGACGGCCTAAAGCTAATGAGCATGGGCTTTCTCGTACCGCCTGAAGAAGCGGTCATCTGGCGTGGGCCAATGCTTCATGGCGCGATCACTCAGTTTCTAAGAGACACCGACTGGGGTGATCTCGATTATCTGGTTATCGACATGCCACCGGGCACAGGCGACATCGCACTTACGCTTTCGCAATTGCTACCGCTCACCGGCGCAGTCGTGGTCTGTACGCCTCAAGATGTGGCTTTACTCGATGCAGTTAAAGCAGTGGGGATGTTTCGCAAGGTAAACATTCCAATGCTCGGAATGGTCGAGAACATGAGCTACTTTCTTTGCCCCGACAATGGCAAGCGATACGATATATTTGGCTCCGGTGGCGCGCGTCGTAAGGCTGAGAAACTTGACGTGCCGTTTTTGGGTGAGGTCCCCATCCATATCGCGATCCGCGAGCGTGGCGACGCTGGTGAGACAGCAGGCAATTTTTCGGATCAAGAGTCTGCGCCTTACTTCGAGCGTATCTGCTACAGTCTCGTGAAGAACATCGCCAGCGGCAAAGCTGCTGATCCTCCGATGCCAAGCCTGAGCGTGCTGTAGTCGCTGCCGGTGGAAAACTCGTTGGCTTCTTCCTGAGGCATGTTTTGTGCCAGACACGTAAGCACAAGCAAGACCATTGCTTAGCACCGAGGCTGGCCCTCGCAAATCAAAAAGGCCGCCTCGTGCAAAGCACGGGCGGCCCTCGATGAGTCTTGGCAACGACGATCGTTGCCCCGACAGTCCATTGAATCAGCGATGCAACCGACTATCTCTTCTTCTTGCGTCTGGCCTTCTTCTTAGTGGCCTTTTTCTTCTTGCGTTTGACGGTCTTTTTCTTAGCAGCCTTTTTCTTCGTCTTACGCTTGGCTGTCTTCTTCTTTGCCTTCTTCTTTACCTTGCGCTTTGCGCTCTTTTTCTTTTTGGCAACTTTTTTCTTAGCTGCCTTCCTTTTTTTCTTGGCCACGGTCAATCCTCCATAAAGGGTCGTGGTGCTTCGTCCGACTAAACTCTTTAGTCAATGAGAACTGAAGGCACCCAAAAGAAAACATGACACCTATCCAAGGTGACACGACAATTCGTGATCGAATTCAAAGTTAAATTTTCAGGTCGATAATCAATCCGACAATTCATTCTCAAACACTCTGTAAAACAATGTTTCAAATCCAAATCAATGTCAACTGATTTGCCTACCGACGTATTTGTACGAGTTCATCGAAATTGTGCAACACATTTTTTAATAAAAATTTGCCGACACTCGCTAAAATTGTGCCGATCATCACGCGCAAACATCTCTTCGCGCGCGGTTCGCGCTATGATCTTTGAATTTTTTTCAAAATTAGTACAGTGAAATCGTAGACCCATCGCATAAGCGTCCACTGGGCTGAAAAGCGCGGCGCGAAAAGGAAAATGTCGACCAACTTTCGCTCTGCAAACCACGCAAGTACCAAGCCTTTGCGAGCGAACATCGATGCCGACTTAAACCTTTTGGCATCTCTGCAACCAACTCGAAAAGTTGCGACCACATTTCGGCGTAATAGCGTTTGAGTGGGTGGATCGGGTCGAGGCCATACCATTGCTTTCGACCTGTAAAAAAGGGGATTTCCCGCGATTGCGATGCCTCTTGCAACCGCTCGTTAAGCGACTCTGCGCGGCGTAACATCTCGCGCCATTCGAGCCGACAACGGGGAAAGAAAAATGCCCGAAAGCATCGATATCGAGTCGCGCCAAGCTGCCTTAATACCTCAAGCGGCAAGCCGCCAAGCACCACGCGCGCGTCTAGTGTCATCAAACGATCAAGACACGCTTCGACCCACCGAAAAATCGTCTCGACAGACACTTCGTAAGCCAAATCGTTTCCGATATCGGTCACAAAAGCAGTGATTGGCACACTTTTTTCTTGCTCGATTGCGCGCCAAATTCCGCAAGAAAAAATTCCTGGATTTTTTTTTCCCAAACAATTGGAATCTTTGCCGTAAGAACGACCATGACCTTTGGCAACGTAGATATCTAAAGGCGTCTGAAAAACCTGCTGCGACATCGAAACGGCAATTGGAAACGCGCGCGATAGATTACTTGCGCCCAACATCACCAATCGATGCCGAGGTTGCAAAGCCTCTTTGCGAGACACTATATCTAGTTGCAAGTCGTCATTCAAAGCATTTGATCGCTAGATATTGTATTTTTCTTGAGGCACAAAACTAGACGCATGCGTGGTTACCACGAACTGGCGCGATAGGCTTCCAATGTTTTGTAGCTTGAATAGGCAAAGTAGCCAAACATCAAGACTACGAGAAACGATTGCCAAGAAAGCCCGACTATCGCCATCCCGATCGCCGCAAACATTGAGATTCGCAAAGAAAGGATCATTCCTTCGCGTGGATGGCGTAATAAACAGAGTTCCCGCGAAATATGACCGCCGTCGAGTGGGTAAATAGGTAAGAGATTCACTGCGCCCCAGAGGATATTGATGAAAAATAAGTTGGATAACATCTCGTTCACATGAGGTGAGACGAACGATTCCCACAGGAGCCAAACTCCAAGAATCTTTAGGCCTGAAGGCTTAAAAGAAAGTGGCTGGCTCAAATCGGTCGCTAGTCCCAGGTGATGCCCTGTGGACACCACGAGCATCGCGAGGATTGCCGCAAACAGAAAACCCACACCTGGCCCTGCAAACGAAATAAGTATCTGTGAACGCGTCGAGCGGTCACAGTCGCCACAGATTGCCAAACCTCCCATTCCATGCAACACAATTCGGGGATGACCACCGTAACGGCGCTGCAGGAAGGCATGGCCCAATTCGTGAATCAGAATCGAGACGAAGACTGCCACAATCCAGGAAAAAACTTCTGCAGGCGGCGCTGAATCGCCACGCAAGGCGATGATTAATGTGATAATCCAGAAAAATGGGTGCACGCGCACAGGTATGCCCAGGATAGAAAAGTGGACATCACCTTGGGTGGGTGGAGGCTCGGCGAGCATTGTGTTTTATGGATCGCTGTTAAGCAGCGTCGCTTCTGGGGGATGTGGCGTTGTTGCGGATTACTTTTGTGCTGATGTACTCGGCAGCACGTTCGGATGCGCCCCCTTGGGTGACTTGCGACTTGAGCTGATCAAGCTTGGCCTGGATGTCGGCGTAAAGTCCCTCGTCGGTGAGCCAACTAGCAACATGCCCCGCCAACTCCTCTGTGCGGTCACCGTAGGTCACGTACTCTGGCATCAGGACATGCTGGTCGCGTGGGTCGTCGGGATCATAAATCCCTGCGTCCTTGTCGGCAAACGGGTCTTTGGCCGTTAGCAAGTTTACCAGCGTGATGTAACGAACCTTGCGAAGCATCCATTGTACGAAGTAACCAAATTTTGAGATCTGGTATAGAATCGCCGATGGTTTAGCGTGGTAGAGCAACTCCAACGAAACCGAACCTGAACAGGCGAGGCAACAGCGGGCGGCATGGATCAGCTCGGCGGTGCGGTCGACATGAACATCGACGCTCAATCCGCTTTCAGCAACCAACTCGTTCACCAGCTCTAGCTGTGCCGATTTGTAGACGGCGATAGCGAAACGGACTTTCGGCACTTGCTGCTGGATACGTTTTGCCGTCTGGAGAAACGGCAACAAGTTGCTTTTGACTTCCTGCGTACGCGAGCCGGGCAAAATTGTCACCAATGGGCTAGCTATGGCCATTTGTGACTCGACGAACGCTTGATCCAGTTGACGCGAGCGGAGTTCGTCGAAATAGGGATGACCGACAAACGTGGCGTGACAGCCGCGTTCGCGGAACCAAGACTCCTCGAACGGTAATTTACAGAGCACATGGTCGACAAATCGCCGCATCTTGCTCACCCGCCAACCCGCCCAGGCCCAAAGCTGCGGAGTGCCGTAGTACACGACCGGAATGCCTTGTGCCTTTGCTTTACGGGCGATCCACCAATTAAAACCAGGATAATCGATCAACACGACCATGTCGGGCCGCTGCTGCTGAAAGTATTCGTCCGCGCGGGCGAGCAGCTTAAGAAACGTGCGGATGTTCCAAAGCACCTGCGCCACCCACATCACGGCCAGTCGCGTCAGGTCGGCATGCAACTGGCAGCCTGCGGCAGCCATCCGTGGCCCGCCGTAGCCAACAAACTCCCAATCGGGATTGCGTCGCTTGAGTGCCTTGATGAGATTCGCGCCATGCAAATCGCCGCTCGGCTCGCCCACTGAAAAAAAAACTTGCATCGTCACTACCTCAGCCCAAGAAGAATTGAACGAGGCGAAGTATGGCAAAATAGCGAAGCCGGGGGAAGTTCAATTAGCCAGCAGCATTTCGAGATAGCCACGGCGCTCAATTCCTGTGAGCTGAAGTTCGCTCGCCAAGTTGGCGATTTGTTTTTGGGCGGCGGCGATCTCCGCCTCTTCAGCGACGACGATTTCTAATTCGACGAAATTGCCCACCTCCTGCACTTTGTCGACAGCTAGCTCGACTGCTAGCCCTGCTCGTTGTATGTGAAAGATCTGACGGATTTTGGAGACTTCGGCCACCCGGCGGAAAGAAAGCGCAGCGAGCAATTCGTCCCATTGCACAGCAGACTGCTCTCCGCTGGCCAGCAGCAGTTCGATCTCGCGGCGGGTTTTGGTCGTCGTGTCGAGCTTAGGGCCTTTGTAGGTGATGCAGTTAGCCTCGCCAACACGGCGGATACGGAGCGCTTCGTCAGTAGCGGCAAAGTCGCGTGCAGGATGGGCGTAGTAAGTGTCGATCTGCGCTACCGTTTGCTGAGGAGTTGCGCCCAGCGTAGCGATGGCGGTCAAGATGACGCTAGTGTCGGGGAGGCGATATTTTTGTTCGACTTCGATCGGCATGAGTTCGACACGAGTGTGAGCGGTAAAGCCGCGACGCTTCGGTTGGCTAGGAGGGGCTTAAGTATTCAGATTTATTGAAAGTTTGGCCAGTTTTGGTGCGTTGGGCAACTTCTTTGTCATCCAAGGCAAACAGCGGACTGATCTCGATGTCCACACCAGCGGCAACATTGACCCCCGCCGCTTCCAACCAGCTACGGTGCTGGGCAAGCATCATGCGCTGCACGTATTCGGCAGTATCTTTTTCGGCACCAGCAGCATTTTTTAGCGGGGCGAAACATTCTTCCTCCGCATACTCGACCACGATCGGCCGCTCGGCAGCCGGTAGAAGGTCGAAGATAAACTTCTCGAACTTCAGCGCGTTAGGCTCTGTTGGCGTCACCAAATTGCCTGACGCGTCGACATGCGGAACCTTTTTCTTAGCGACATGAAACGGCAGCGTGTCGGTCAGCGCTATCGAACGCTCCAGCAACGACCGCTCAAAAATGTGAACGGCTATACTGCCTGCCCAGAATTTGAGATCCCCTTGCTCGTCGCGCAGTTCAGCCACATCATCGGGCAGATCGCTGTATTCGATGACGTGCAGACGACCGTCGATCATTGCGAAGTTGCCTAATTTATCCTGTGGCTTGTGCTTGGCGACCGCCAGCGACGTTAGCTCCGACTCTGCCAGTAAGTGGTAGCCGACGAGCGCCGGATCGCAGATCGGGACCAGTGGGTTGTCCACTTGCAAATAAAAGAGCTGTTCGATACCTCGTGCCCGCATATGATCCATTGCGCCGCTGGTGGCCAGTGCGGCGATCGTACCCCCATGGCCATCTGGGCTGCGGAACAGTTCCCCTTTGCCAGCCATTAAAACCTTGCCTGACTCGATATCTACGGCTGGCATCGTACCTTGGCAAAACACCAAGAGATCGTCAGCAGCGAGGCCAAAGTTGTCATTCTCTGCCAAAAAACGCAGCGTATCGTCATGCGTCGCAGGGCTGGTCATCAGGTAGAGCGGGACGACGACTTTACAGCGTGCTGACATAGCCCGAATTTTCTCGATATGAATCTGAAGCAACGAAGCAGCAGAGATCGGGCCAATCGGATATTCGCTCTTAGGCTTTTCAAACCCCAGGCGGCTGCCCTGTCCTCCGGCGGTCAGAATCACGCCGACTTTGCCTCCACGGAGTGCCCTACTGCCGCGTTTGGCAGCAGACTCGTCGGTGATGCCTAGTTCGCCGCCAGCACCACTATTACGCTCGGTTAGCCGCACTGCCGGCGGAGGCGTGGCCCGCCGCGAAAGCTCGGCCCAATCGGGCTGGTCTACAACGCCGCGAAAGAGCGACTCGATCAAAACGAGATCAAGAGATTCGACCTGGGCAGCCAAGCCCGCTTGCTGAGCGGTGTCTAAATCATCCCAGAATGCCAGCAGGTGCCCTTGGCCAGTTGGCTCCAAAAGAGACGCCAGTTTCTGCTTGTCAGTCGCGTGACCGTCTGAAGTGTTCGTCGTCATCAAAAAATCCACTTCTGCTGCACCCAGGCATAAGTCAGCAAGCACAGCAGAGGAAAGCCGACAAAAATGATGCCGTAGGTGAAAATCGAGGTCCAAATGTGTCGAGGCCAGCGGGCCATAGCGAAACCTTTCTAAGAATACCGTTCGTGAAGCCGCTATTATCGCTGCCGAGACGGACATTGCTAGGGGCAAGGGGTCGAGTAAAGATAAGCGGCAACGGATCTGCTGTAGACTCTCTTCTCTGGCCTCCGCCCTCTCTAAAATCCGTCGCTGTTGAACAATAGTGCCCCTCCGGCATATACTCCACCTACTCTGTAATTCACAACCTCTTAAACGCAGTGCGGAGAACCACCCGTGGCATCAGGAAAGTACTTATTCACTAGCGAAGCTGTTAGCATGGGCCATCCTGACAAGCTGGCTGATCAGATCTCCGACGGCGTGCTCGACGCCCTGTTTGCACAAGATCCCAACAGCCGCGTGGCCTGCGAAACGATGGTTACCACCGGCGTGGTCGTCATTGCCGGCGAAATCTCGACCAAAGCGACTGTCGACATGCAGTCGATCGTACGCAGTGTCATCCGCGACGTCGGCTACACCGACTCGACGATGGGCATCAGCGCTGACCACTGTGCCGTGATGGTCGCGATCGACGAGCAAAG
>JAJDEE010000025.1 GCA_029259975.1 Planctomycetota bacterium | reverse complement strand
TTTCGTCATTCGCCATTCGTACTTCGTCATTCTTCGCTACCAACGGTCAACGCCTCAACAATCGTCTTAACGTTATGACGGATCATTCCAGTATAAGTGCTGGCCTCACTGCCTGCTACGCCCAGCGCGTCCGAGTAGAGTTCTCCGCCATTTTGCAGATCCCACCCAGCGGCCTTGCAAGGCTCGATCAACGCTTCGATTGCCCGCGCGTTAATGGTCGACTCGACGAAAACCGCCGGGATTTTTCGCTCCATGATCATTTGTTGCACCTCTTCTTGATGTGCAAGATCAATTTCATCTTCTGAGCTGATGCCTTTCAAACCAAAGACTTCGATGCCATACGCCTTGCCAAAATAGCCAAACGCGTCGTGTGCCGTGATCAGTACGCGGCTTTGCTCTGGAATTGTCGCAATTTCGTCTCGGCAATGCTGATGCAGTTGGGACAATTCTTCGAGGTACTGTTGCGCGTTCTTGTCGTATTCCTTGGCGTGAGGCGGGTCGAGCTTCGCCAGCACGAGGGCAACGTCTTGCACGCAATCCGACCACAGCAAAACGTCGTGCCAAACGTGTGGGTCGTACATCCCCGCGAACTCCGGCGGTTCGCGCAGCCGCTTGTCCAGACGCGAAACCAGCCCTTCGGTCACGGCGTAGGTCGGCTTCGTACGGGCACGCTGGACAAACATGTCCGCCATGCGGCCTTCCAAATGCAATCCATTATAAAAAATAATGTCCGCCTTGCTCAGCTTCGCCACATCGTCGAACAGTGGCTTAAAAAGATGCGGGTCGACGCTGTGATCCATTAGCGCCGTGACTTCGAGATGTTCGCCGCCAACCCGCCGGACCATCTCGGCGACCTGCCCGGTCGTACACAGCACGTCGATTGGATACTCGCCGCTGAACGCTTTTATTTCTTGCTGTTCGGGCCGATGCGAGTGCGAATCAGACTTGCCACAGCCAGGCAAAAGCGGCAAAAACAGGAGGAAAAGGCTGATTTTAGGCAGCGTATGCATGGGAAACCTTACTGCTGATGTTGAGATGATGTCTCAATAATCTACTGCTGCAATGTATGCATTACTAGTGGCTAAGTGGGGATTTCTAGCTAGAAGTAAAGCTTGCTACTAAACCATCGAGCCACGATCGCGAGGAGCGTAATAACTGGCAGCAAACTCGATTGGTCGCTTTCTGACGGTCTTGGTACGTCGAAAAAGTGCTAGTCGAGCAAGCAGCTAATGGAATTTGAAGCGAGAATATCCTAGAGAAAGTCGTGTTTTTCTGGCCAAAATCGTCAATTGTGGTATCCTTGGAGGACCGCTTTTAGCTAGCAGTTGGCTGTTGTCCGCTTGACGGGCCATCAGAATCACCGGATGCCTAACCCTTGAGCGAGAAAACGCCGCCCATGCGTTTCATGAATCTCCATTATGTGAAGCGATACCGCATGGAGCTTGATCTGCGCCGCTGGCAAAGGCCTCGCATCGAGGTGCCAGTCGACTATCGTCTGGTGACGTGGCATCCGTCGCTGGTTCTGGCTCATGCCGAAGTCAAATATTTGAGCTTTCGAGGCGAGATCGATTCGCAAATCTTCCCCTGTTTAGGCGAAATTGAGGGCTGCGAGGAGCTAATGTCCGAAATCGAAGCTCGCGACGGATTTTTGCCCGAAGGAACGTGGCTCGCCGAATACATCGGCATGGAAGGATCGACACCCGAATACTGCGGTACGATTCAGGCGATACGGACGCACAAAAGCAGGGCCAGCATTCAAAACATTGGCGTTGCGCCGTATCACCGCGATCGAGGTATTGGCACAGCGCTGATTTTGGCCTCGCTGCTGGGGTTGCATCACCTGGGGATTCGCCGCGTTTGCCTGGAGGTGACTGCCGAAAACGAGGCGGCAGTACGGCTCTATCGTGAGCTTGGTTTTCGCACTGCCCGCACTCTTTATAAAGCGGTTGAACTTGCACACAGCGAAGCTGCCAGATAGGCTGTTTCAGCGTACAGCGTTCCTCTTGGCTGCGTATTTCCTTTCAACAGGGCACTTCGCACTTGGAATGGCGGCACTTCTCGAAGACGCCCTCCGTCGCCGATCTTCGACCATCAACCTGCAAGCAAAATCTCCTATGTCCCAAGTCAGTCAAGTTCAGCAGCGACAAGCACAGACACACCAGCTTGCCAACGGCTTGGTGTTGGTCGGCGAACCGACCGACGCTGTCGAGTCGGCCGCTTTTTCGTTACTGGTTCCGTGTGGCTACAGCTCCGACCCTGCTGAACGGTTGGGATTGTCTTCGCTGCTTTGCGACATGGTATTGCGCGGGGCTGGCGCGCGCGATAGTCGGGCGCTGATTAACGATCTCGAAATCCTTGGCGTCGAGCGAGGCGAATCGGTCGGCGCCTCGCAAACCAGCTTTAGTGCCGCGACCGTTGCCAGCAACCTGTTTGAAGCACTCGAAATTTATGCCGACATCGTCCGCCGTCCGTCCCTACCCGCCGACCAACTCGACGCGGGCAAGCTTGTTTGTTTGCAAGAATTACGTGGAGCAGAAGACGAGCCGAGCCAAAAACTAATGATTGCGCTCCGACATCGCTCTTATCCCGCTCCCTGGGGTCGTTCGAGCATGGGTACCGAAGCGGGCATCAACGCCAGTACTGCAAGCGAAGTTCAAGCACATTTTGCGCGTGGCTTTCGCCCCAATGGAGCCATCCTTGGCGTTGCAGGCAATTTCGATTGGCAACAGCTCGTCGACCAAGCCGAAATTTTGCTCGGCGATTGGCAATCGACACCGATGCCAGCAATCGTAGAAACGGCACCAGACATTGAGGACGCACACACGCACTACGATTCCAACCAGTGCCACATCGGCATCGCGTTTCCGAGTGTACCTTATCGCGATCCCGAATACTTACGAGCCTGGGCAGCGGTGGGTGTGCTAAGTGGCGGCATGAGTTCGCGGCTCTTCACCGAAGTTCGCGAAAAACGAGGACTTTGCTACACCGTCAGCGCGTCATTGCAAACGCAACTCGAGCGTGCTCGTGTTTTATGCTATGCCGGCACGACGGCTGAACGTGCCCAAGAAACACTGGATGTCACTTTTACAGAAATCGTAAAACTAGGCGAAGGCATTTTGCCGAATGAACTTCATCGCCTGAAAGCTCGCATCAAGAGCGGACTGATCATGCAGCAAGAGTCGACCAGCGCCCGCAGCGGTGCAATTGCACGCGATTGGTTTCACCTCGGACGCGTTCGCCCGCTCGAAGAGGTTGGGCAGCTCGTAGATGAGTTGACCAGTGAGGCGATCAACGAGTTTTTACAAGCCCATCCGCCGAGCGATTTTACCTTTGCCACGTTGGGTCCGTCGCCGTTGGAATTGCCCGATATCGCCTATTGAACTTTTCCGCCGACCGCGCCCGTCAGGAAGCGTCCCAACAGGCGTCTGGCTCGACTGGGCGCTTCCTGACGGGCGCGGTTCGGCGATTCCTGACGTTTTGTATTATGCACTCAACTGGAGACCTACGTGAATTTCCGCAGTCACACACTTGAAAACGGTCTGGAAATAGTCGCCGAGTGTAACGCCGGCGCGTACTCGCAAGGCGTCGGTTTCTTTGTCCGTACCGGCGCTCGCGACGAGACCGACGAGTTGGCTGGTGTGAGCCATTTTTTGGAACATATGGTGTTCAAGGGCACGCCACGGCGTACCGCAGATGACGTCAATCGCGAATTTGACGAACTTGGTGCCCATTACAACGCTTTTACAAGCGAGGAAAACACCGTCTACTACGCCGCCGTTTTGCCCGAGTATCAGGAGCCGACGATCGATCTGCTCGCCGATATTATGCGGCCTAGCCTGCGCGAAGAAGACTTCGAGATGGAAAAAAAGGTCATCGTCGAAGAGATTCAAATGTACGCCGATCAGCCACCGTTTGGCATGGACGACAGAATCAAGGAGCTGCATTTCGGCAAGCATCCACTCGCGCGCAGCGTGTTGGGCACCGTCGAAACGGTCGAGGCACTCAGTGCTGACCAAATGCGAACCTATTTCGAGTCGCGTTACAGTCCCGGTAACCTGTTTGTGGCAGCAGCCGGAAAAGTCGATTTTGACGCCTTGGTCGAGCAAGTCGCTAAACGTTGTGGCGATTGGCCGGCGCAAACCACGTCGCGCGACGTTCCGTCGCCCGCCTCGAAGTCCAGTTTCCATTGCATCCATCGCGAGGCGGCCACACAACAATACCTTTTGCAACTGTCCGACGCCCCCGCGTCGGAGTCTGAGGACCGTTACGTCGCCAAGTTGCTAGCCACCATGTTTGGCGACGACTCTGGCAGCCGCCTCTACTGGGAGTTGGTCGATTCAGGCCTGGCCGAAAGCGCTAGTCTGGGACACTACGAGTACCTAGGCGTCGGCATGTTTTTCTCTTGGATGAGTTGCGAGCCGCAAGATATGCTAGCAAATTACGAGCGGTTTATTGAATTGCAACAGCATGCCCAACAACAAGGTTTCTCAGCCGAAGAACTACACCAAGCACAAAGCAAGGTGAAGGCCCGGATCGTGCTGGGTAGCGAACGACCTCGGAACCGACTGTTTAACGTTGGCGGTAACTGGATGCAGCGTAAAGAGTACCGCAGTGTGGCCGACGACTTGCAGGCAGTCGAGCGAGTCTCGCTCGACGATGTGCATCGCGTGCTGGCCGCCTATCCACTCACTACCGGCACCACCGTTACGATCGGCCCGTTAAAGCAATGGCCTACCTAACGATTGGCCAATTTCTGACCTAAGCTTTCAGTGGCCAAGCGGTCCTTCTCACGCACGTCTTCGATTTCGAAGGTGCGTTTTCGCCCCCTCGGAAGGTTAGCAACGATGACCTGCATATTGTTTGTAGACGACGAACCCAAAGTCCTCGAATCCCTGAGGAGGTCGCTGCGAGCATATCGTCGTGATTGGACGATGGCGTTTTGCGAAGGTGCCGAGCAAGCGTTGCAGACACTGTCTTCTGAGCCATTTGACGTGATCGTGTCCGACTTGCAAATGCCTGGGATGGACGGAGCCGAACTACTCACGCGCGTTCGCGACCTTTATCCCGACATGGTGCGAATTGTACTCAGCAGACATTCCGAGCAAGAAAAAATATTGTCGGCCGTCGGTCCCGCGCATCAATATCTCTCGAAACCTTGCAACCCAGACTTCTTATACAAAACCGTCGCTCGCGCTTGTTCGCTTAACAAACGCATGAACAATCCACAGCTCAAATCGTTAGTCTCGCAGATGGATTCGCTTCCCTCACTGCCTGATATCTATTTAGAAATTGTCGAAGAACTACGTAGCGCAGAATCCTCCGTCGACCGAGTGGGCACGCTCATCTCGCGCGACATTAGCATGACCGCGAAGGTGCTGCAATTGGTGAATTCCTCGTTCTTTGGCTTGCCTGCACACGTCAACGACGCCCATCATGCCGCCGCACTGCTAGGGTTAAACACGCTCAAGCCGCTAGTGCTTACCGCCAGCATTTTCCGTCAGCTAGAAGAATCTCGCGTATCACAAGCATTCCTAGAAAAAATCCTCTCCCACAGCTTGGCCGTTGCGGGTGTCGCTAAGCAGCTCGTGAAGGCAGAGGAACTCGACCGCGACACGATCGACAACACGTTTATCGCCGGCGCACTGCACGACGTCGGCAAAATTGTTTTGGCCGACAACTTTGGCCGCGATTACACCGTCCTCTGCCACAAGGCGAAAGCTCAGCAAACTCCGATCGTCGAACTAGAAATCGAAAAATTCGGTGCATCGCACGCAGACGTGGGCGGATATTTACTCAGCTTGTGGGGCCTCCCACAAGACATCCTCGAGGCAGTCGCCTTCCATCATGACCCAGCCAACAGTGTCGACGAACAGTTCACGCCGCTGTCCGCTGTACACATTGCGAACGTCTTTAACGAGCAACAATCAACCGCCCCAGAACTCGATTCGACCGCAGAGTACCTCCTCGATCAAACCTATCTCGCCAAAATTGGCTTGAGCTGTCGAGTGGAAACTTGGCAATCTATTGCTGAAGAGTGTGCCGAGCCGGTCTAGACCGCTTCAATGATTTAGCGTGGTCGCGAGGGTCGCTTGAAACCAAAACGCTCCAGCGCATCATAAACTTCTTCCAGCGTCTTTTCGCCAAAATTTGAGATGCTCAACAGGTCTTCACGCTTGCAATTCAGCAGATCGTCAACAGTAAAGATGCCGCGATCTTCCAGGCAGTTGGTCGTACGCACGGCCAGTCCAATCTCGGCGGTACTCATGCTGAGTCGCTCCTTCATTCCTTCGTTGGTCAGTTCAGCTTGATTGAGCGGTATGCGAGTGCGAGGCATAACGGGGTCCTTCCCTTTTGGCGCCCAATTTTTGTGGGCGGACGAATTGAATCACTAAAAATCTGTCGGCAGATAAGCGCGCGTCTCGCACAGGTCTGCCAACACCACAGGGCGGAAGTATACCAATTCTCCCGCGATTTCTACCCGTA
Organism: Planctomycetota bacterium; assembly: GCA_029259975.1. Lineage (GTDB taxonomy): Bacteria > Planctomycetota > Planctomycetia > Pirellulales > Lacipirellulaceae > Bythopirellula. Next base: position 601 of record JAJDEE010000025.1, on the reverse strand, counting down.
AATCTGTAAAGAACCCCAAATTTTTGGCCAGAGAAATTTCATGCTATCATTGGCGAACGTCCGAGCTATGCGTAGGATTAAGCCAGAGCATCCGACTATCTAACCGGGCAAACGAAAGGACTCCAGTGGACCCGCTCCTCAAATCGCTTAACGAAGCCCAATGTGCTGCCGTCTTACACGTCGAGGGGCCGATGCAGGTGCTGGCAGGCCCGGGTAGCGGCAAGACACGCGTCGTGACGCATCGTATTGCTCACCTACTTCGCGAGGGGATTCCTGCAGCGCAGATTCTCGCGCTCACCTTCACCAACAAAGCCGCCGAAGAGATGCGCGCACGTGTCGAAAAGCTGGCACCCGGCCAGCCTGTCTGGGTGAGCACCTTCCACCGTTTTGGCGCGCGGCTGTTGCGACAATATGCCGAATACGTCGGACTCACGCCCAACTACACGATCTACGACACCTCCGACGCCAAGCAAACGCTGGCACGAGTGATCGAAACCGGCAAATTCAAAACGCAGCACTACACGACCGAACGCATTGGGCACGCGATCAGCGCCGCCAAAAACAAGCTCATCACCGCCGACAAATACCAAGCCCGCGTCGG
>JAJDEE010000240.1 GCA_029259975.1 Planctomycetota bacterium | reverse complement strand
TTCGGCTGCGAAAACGTATCGCACGCGAAAATTTATTGCGTTCGCTGTACGAACTAAGCGAATCGCAGCTGCCCCAGCTCGCAAAGATTGAGCAAAAAACAATCCGCGACTACCGCTATTGGCGATCTTTGAAAAGCTTGCTGCAAGAGGCTGCCGAGGCTAGCGAAATTATCCGCAGAGGCGAAACGGTTCAGCTGACTCCGCTGGGACTGCGCCGTGCCGCGAAGCTCACCAAAGCGCATCGGCTGTGGGAAATGTACATGATGCAACACGTTGGCGTCGCCTCCGACCACGTTGATCGCGACGCCGACGATGTCGAACATTCGTTGCCCGAAGGCCTGCTGATCGAGTTAGAGCAACAATTGGCCACCGAGGGACGACTGCCCGACGTGGTTGAAGAGGTTCCCCATTCACCGCATGCATTGGGAACGGATCCATGAGTCTACCACTCGTCTTATTCGCCGAATTCACGCCAGGGCAGTTAGTCGTCCTCACCGGTGCTGCTACGAATGTCGCCTGCGCGTTGGTCGGGTGTTTTTTGGTACTGCGACGGATGAGCATGATGGGCGACGCGATCTCACATGCTGTCTTACCGGGGTTGGTCATCGCTTTTTTGTTTTCTGGCACAACGAGCATCGTGCCGCTGTTCGTCGGTGCGGTCGCTTGCGGACTGCTGACGACGTTTTTGACGCAGACACTTCATCAGTACGCTCGTGTTCCCAGCGATGCGAGCATGGGCGTGGTGTTTACTTCGATGTTCGCACTTGGCGTAGTGTTGGTCAAAAGATATGTCGGCGGGCTGCATTTTGATGTCGCGTGTGTTTACGAAGGAACGCTCGAACTGGTCTCGCTCGCGACGCCGATCGCTGGCCTGCCGCGTCCGTTGTTCACGACGCTGCTAGTCTTGCTGCTGAACTTGGCGGTGCTTATTCTCTTGTGGAAAGAATTCAAGCTCAGCTCGTTCGACCCCGCACTTGCCACGACCATGGGCATCTCGGCAACCGCGATGCACTATTTGCTGATGACGTTGGTTGCGGTGACGGCGGTCGCTTCGTTCGAGGCCGTCGGCTCGATTCTGGTAGTGGCGATGCTGATTGTGCCTGCGGCAACGGCCCACTTGCTGACCGATCGTCTGGCGGTAATGATCGCGATCGCGTCGGCCGTGGGCGTGGCTTCGTCGGTGCTGGGCTATTGGGCTGCCGGATTTTGGAACACCAACATCGCCGGCATGATGACCGTGGCCGCCGGGTTGTTGTACGCACTGGCCGTGTTTTTCTCGCCCCGCTATGGCATCTGCAGCACCGTCTATCGGAATGTGCGCATGTCGCTGCGAGTGTTGCGCGAAGATTTGTTGGCGATGCTCTATCGGGTTGAGGAACTTAACGCTGCCAACGAAAAACGGCTCACACGGGCCGAAGCCAGCGAAGCGGTCGGCGGCGGCTGGCTGGTGCGCTGGGGCATGCGAGAGCTTTTGCAAGACGGCCGCATACTCCTAGCCGGCGATCAGCTACAGCTCACCGAAAAAGGCCGCGACGCGGCGCGACAACTTGTCCGCTCGCATCGACTGTGGGAAACGTACTTGGTCCAACACCTTGGCATGCCGCTCGATCACGTTCACGGACCAGCCCACCGCGTCGAGCACTTTATTGACGAACGTCTACGCCAAGAGCTAGCAAGCGAGATCGACAATGAAGGACAAGACCCGCACGGCCGCGCCATCCCAGAATAAACCCTATTCGGACAGTCGTGTCCCAGTGTTTTCACTTTGAATAACGTAGCAACGTATGTTTGGAATTCTCAATATCAATAAACCGGCAGGCTGGACCTCGCGCGATGTCGTGAATCGGGTACAACGACTCTCCCGACCTGCAAAAGCCGGACATGCGGGGACGCTCGACCCGCTGGCAACCGGCGTTTTAGTTGTCTGCGTTGGCCCCGCGACGCGGCTGATTACTTACGTGCAGCAAATGCCAAAACTCTACGAAGCGACTTTTTTGCTGGGCCGCACCAGCCCAAGCGATGATACCGAGACCACGGTTATCGAACTTGCCGATGCCCCGGAGCCATCGTTGGCAGAGATTCAAACACAGCTACCCCAGTTCCTCGGCTTGATCCAGCAACGTCCGCCAGCGTACTCGGCGCTAAAAGTCAAAGGCCAACGTGCGTACAAGCTGGCTCGTGAGGGAAAAGAAGTAGAGCTAAAATCGCGGCCTGTAGAAATCTACGACCTGGCAATTGACAGCTACGCGTACCCCGAACTTCGGTTGACGATGCGTTGCGGCAGCGGCACGTATGTGCGGAGCGTGGGACGCGACTTGGCCGAGTCGCTCGGTACAGGAGCGGTCATGTCGGCGCTGACACGCACTGCGATCGGAGACTTTTGCGTTGGCGAGGGATTGGACATCGAACAGCTCAGCTCCGAGCTGATCGAAACAAATCTCATTCCTCCTTTAGCGGCGGTGGCTCACTTGCCTCGGCTGGAGTTGAGCGATTCGCAGCTCATAGAAATCAGACACGGTCGGCGGATTCCAACGCACGAATTGGGCCTCACGCCAAACTCGCCGACAGAATTGCTTGCAGCAGTCGATTCGCGGGGGCAATTACTCGCGCTCGTGCAAGAACGGCGACCTGGTATGTACGGAGCTGTGAGCAATTTTTGCTGAAAGTACGAGTGCCCAAAATCCGGGTACGAAGGGGGATTTTGCGCAGCTAAGCCCACCAACTCATCAGCGTCAGTAGCGTCATTACGGCGCCCATGAAGACCGCAATCCAGACGCCAAAGCGGACGGCATGGTTGAGGATGGGGCTGATTTGCTCGTGACGTGTTGCGGCACAGACGAGGCTGACACTGACGATTAATGGTAGCGCGTACCAGAGATCCATATCAGCCAGCAACGGCGTTATGGGCAATATGGCGAGCGAGGCGAGACAGCTGGCTAGGATCATTGGTTTTTCAATCTTTAGCGTTCAAACTTTAGCGTTCAAAAAGATGAACTACGAAGGGCACGAAGATCGTTTAATCGCTTCCTCACGGTCACGGTTCTGTGACTCCGCAGGTTATTTATCGGATTCTTCTGTGGCAGACCCTTCATTTTTCTTCTTGTCGGGTGCGGGACGAATGATTAGTGGACCGCCGACCGCGTCGCAAATGACGAGGACATTCAGCAATCCGGCCACTACGGTGTAGACG
>JAJDEE010000239.1 GCA_029259975.1 Planctomycetota bacterium | reverse complement strand
TTTAGCCATCAGGTAAATTCTCAACTGTCGCTCGCCTTATGCTGCGCCAATTTTCTCTAGCGCCCAAGCAGCTCGTTTTTGCACTTCGGGCGTCGAGGTATCTTGGGAACGCTCGGTGAGGATCGTCGTGGCCGACGTCGCTACTGAGCCTGCACGTCCTAGCAAGGTTGCTGCCCAGAAGGCGACGTCGGAATTCGCCGAGTTGGCAAGCAAAGCAAGCTCGTCAATCTGCTTCGGCGACGGCGGCCCGATTCCTTCCAATGCAGCTGTACACCAATTTCGCAATCCGAGCAGCCGAACCCAATCAATGAGCTGCGTCCCCTTTCTTGCTCCTTTCTTGCTCCTTTCTTGCTCGAAGCTGATCTCACCAAGCCTGATTTTTACGAGGCAGGCCCCTATGTAGTTCGTGGTGGGGCATTCACAACGACTTACGCACACATTAGAGGCCTCGGAAAGGAACAATGGCCCAAGTTCTGGACACACCCACAACTTTGCAGATAGAGAGCAGGGGATTCGCCTTGCTTCGACTTTTGTGCCTGAACCGTCGTCGCTTGCGCTAGCTTCGCTGGGATGCCTCACCTTTCTTTGGCGTCGGTAACACCCACACCCAGCGGTACACCGCGACCGTCGGTGAAAACCGACCGCTTGGTACCAAGCTTGCCTTGATCGGTAGAGTAGCCGGAGAAATAAAGGTGTCAAGTACCCTTTTGGCTGTCAGGGAGCTTATTGGAGAAAACGGTACTTGACACCTTTGTTTCTTCTGACACCTTTGTTTCTTCCAGCCAACAAAGCTGGGCTGAGGCTTGTGAGGTGTTAGGTCGAGTAGGGGCCTCGCTTTGTGTTTTGATTACCGATCAAGGAACACTGCGGGCTGAGTATCGGGTCATGCAACCTGCTGCGTATTTTCGCGGGATGGTCAACCGGGCGCAGGCAGGGAAGTTGCGTTTGCACAGTTCTGTCTTTGGGCTATTGGACCACAACGGACTCAAAGAGCATGCCTGAAGCGAGTTCTGCGTATGCCGAAAGCCGACAATGCCAATACTGCGAGGACAGATGTCGATGGCTCAGGGACATTGGCTGCACTACTCGCCAACGCTGCCCCGCTTGCACCATAGTTTGCTTCCCAATCGGCCAAGTCGGAAGAATTGATTCCATTGGGTGATTCTCCTCGTTGCCAGCTTAGGAAGTCGGCTCCGTCGACGCTGCCGTCGTCGTTGAAATCCCCAGGTTGCGTTGGGGCGAGATTGACTACCCAGGCTTCGGTGTTGCCGTCTGGATTTAACCCGCTTCCAACAATCGTCAATTTGTCATCAGATACTGCATTCGCGGAGTCTAATAGCCAACCTGTTAAATCGAGGCCGTAGTCGTTTTCTAATACATTTTTTAGGTTCCGCATTCCGTGAGTTTCATCCCAAATAAAAGCTTCGGATCCCAAGTCAGTATTACCACTTCCTACGAGAACTGATCCGTCCGCGGACATACCAAAGACGAAACTTTGAAACGCCCCTCCCGGGAGGTCGCCCAGGCCTACCATGCCCGTGCTGCTCGTCCAACGAAATGGTTCTCCCGCCCCAAAACCGGTCCCACTATCACCGACAACAACCGTGCCATCTACCGACACTTTATAAGCAACGCTGAAAGTCGCACCGGGAAGAAGGCCAAGCCCAGCCATTCCTGAACTGCTCGTCCAACGAAAAGCTTCCTGGTTTCCCGAAGCTGTATTACTATCACCAACAATGACCGATCCATCTGCCGATATTGCACCAGCGGAACTGGAAGTACCTCCTGGTAGATGTCCCAGTCCAACCATGCCTGAGCCGCTCGTCCAACGAAAAGCTTCGCTTCCTCCTGAGACTATTCCGCTTGTGCCAACAACAACCGTGCCATTTGACGATACTGCTCCTGCGTTACTGAAAGTACCTCCTGGTAGATGACCCAGTCCGACCATGCCCGAGCTACTAGTCCAACGAAAAGCTTCCTGATCCGAGGCGCCGAAACTTGTACCGACAATGGTCGATCCGTCTGCCGATACTCCATCAGTAGAGCTACCGGTATCACCGGGTAGGTGACCTAGTCCAACCATCCCCGATTCGCTTGTCCAACGAGTTGCCTCGTCACTCGAAAAATTATCACCGGCAACAACCGACCCGTCTGCCGATGCTCCGTTAATGAAAATGAAGGCCCCCGGTAGAAGGCCGAGCCCAACTATCCCCGTATTGCTTGTCCAACGAAAAGGCTCGAAACCGAGACTGGATGCACTCTGTCCTATTACGACCGCCCCATCGGATGAGACAAAATCACCAGCACTCAAAAAATTGCCTCCTGGCAGATCGCCTAGTCCTTGAAACGTTGCGGCGTATGATGTTGTGGGGATGACGCTTCCAAGAAGAAAGGGTGCTAAAACAAGCCCGAAGATTGTCCGTTGGCGTTGCATGCGATTACTTCGTACAAAGAACAAGCCAAGGAATGCGGAGAGCATCAGAGCGATGGAACTGGGTTCAGGGACCGCACGCCAATACCCCAGGGGCCCCTGACTAAGCGGCTGCGCTACCACTCCAACAAAAGGAAGTTGTACGTAAACATGCGTGTTGAAAACCACTAAGCCTGTTCTATCGGGGTCTGTGCTGCCAGCGACAACAAAATCAAAGCTTGCAGTGCCAAGTCCATCGTCGCTAACAAAACGGGATGTTTCAGGCGGATCGATATCGTCGAGAAACGATGAAAATGACGAGCTGCCCGCCGATATTAGGGTTCCATTGCCGTCGTCAATGAGCGATCCAGTGGACGAATCGAACACTCCATTGTAGGTAGGTCCAAAACCGAATTCAGTCTCGCCTGCAGGAGTAAATGTTAGTCCTACGATTTCGGCATGAGACGCAGGCAAACTCGACAATTCAAGCTTAGCTAAAACTATCCCGTCCGTCGTCTGCCCTAGATCGCTCGACCGCTCAAAATTGTAAAATATCTGGGCTTCGCTGCTAACAGTCATGGTGGTCACGATCACGTAAGTTAAAGTAAAGGGGATTACCCAACGTGTTCGAAGTGCCGGTGTGATTGATCGCATGTCATTCTGCGTCATATTTGGAGGTCTCCGCTGGATGCTAGGATTTTTGAAAGTATGGAATGGGAATCGTGTAAATTCAGGAGTACGCATAAAAAAAGGACGACTCCAACGCTTGCCATGCAAACGCTGGAGAGCCATCCTGTTGAAGTTCTGCAGTAGCTTTACTCGTGAGAGATTGTCGTTGTTTCGACGAGGTTTGTTGATATCCAGGTTACTCGACTGAAAATCGGACTCTCTTCACTTTGTCGAATCACCTTATCGAGTTTCTTTCTCACAAGGAAAACGCAAAGAACTAGAGCTAACAAAGCAGTGTAGAACCGCAAGTTGGCTGTCATCAAGTTTTGCTACGACTGCGGAAAAGAGGTGTACTCATTGCTCGACAACCCCCCCCCCAAGATACTTGGATCCTATCGGACGGTGCGGCGTCGACCAGGGGCCAGCAATCCGCAAGCGAGCAGCAACGCCGTCGTGGACGGTTCAGGTACAGCAACTGGATTTAGAATAAGTTCAGTAATGTTATCCGAACCTCCAGATCCACTGCCAAAAAAACCGCCTGCAGGCGGATTGTTAATTGATGCTCCCATAACGAACAATCCCCCTTGAGCATCGTTGAGTGCGTTAATTCCGGCTGCGTTGAGAGAGACAGAAACTACATCTTCGATGTCGGTTACAGGTGCTATCGCAAAAGTTCCATAACTGACTCCACTACCGAGATCGTTGTAAATATCTTGACCGATGGATGTTTCAATGTGCTCTACGGAAAGTTGGGCAATATCGCCGACAAAGTCGTAGAGTGTGAAATCTACTCCCACTACCACACTCGAGAGATTGGTAAAACGGAAATCTGCTGAGACGATAGTGTCGCTGATCGCAGTTAGATCAAATATAAAATAGCTGTTGAGGTCTTCAGAAGGGTGGCCCGTAACACCGGTGTAATAGTTGCCATTTGTATTATTGCGACACCATATGCAAGTTCCACTCTCATTAAACCATGCTCTACCCTCCTGTGACAAGGTATGCGTTGCCGCGTCAGCACTAGTCGGATGAATAGCGTTCACGAATAACAGGAAAGCTGGTATGGAAAAAATACGCATTAGCGGGCTCCTTGAGCGTGAGTGAAAATGGATGCGACTACTTCCATAAACAAAAAATACAGCCGCTGTTACAGGATGTACTGTGTCTTCGGCAGACACCCGCGATCAACCCCATCCATAGCAGCAGGCAAACCGTCCGCGCAATTCATCAGATAAGCATGCAGTCTAAACACAGCCCGTCAGCTCTCAAGCCATCGCGTTCAATGACATCAGCGACAACGTCATTGCCATAGACGACAGTGGGACGTGGCCTATTGCTGCACTATTGCAAAGATATGAAGCACTAACGCCAATCGGTCGCTAACGCCCGTGCGATCAAAAATGCGAGATAGATAGGTCCTTACCGTTGGGATGGTAAGACTCAACTCGGCTGCGATATCTTTATCCTGCAGGCCACACAGAATCAATTCCACGATCCGGGTTTGCTGTGGCGAGAGGGCGAGCTGCTTGGCTACGGATTGCCAAGTCGCAGCGTCCATGGGGAACGGGGCTGGATATTCTTCTTCGCTATCGGAGAAAGGTTGCTGAGGCATTACTGGGGTTCCCGAAAAACAGGGCGTCGAACCAAAGCCGCCCACAGAACCCCTACGACAGGGCATGGAGAACGCACCCTGGCCGACGCCCCTTTCGGGGCGCGGCTTCAAGGCACCGTTTCTCCAAACAAAAACGTCGTAGTTTTCTGTGAAACAGCATCTTGACGCTCACGCGTCATTTCAAATTGTATTTCTCGCTCCGCATGGCGAAGCGATGCCCTCATTATAGGCTATTTTCAAGCCGCAGAGAACTGCTGATTAGGGATGGAAAGTCGCGGGTGACACAGGTTGGCGAAGCCTACAAGTGTGACGGAAACGGGGACTGGTCCAATACTGTTCCTGGGTGCCACTGTTAGGATCGTTCGTAAACTAAGTGGCGGATTTTGATCTATAGCGACAGGGCGCAAGCCCTCCGGTTTGTGATTCCGGAGGGCTTGCGCCCTACCGCTAAAAGCATCATTTGTTTTGCGAGCGATACTTAGCTTGCCTAGCAGTGCGAAGTGGGTACCCGATTTCCACTGCTGGACAAGCCAGACAGTGGCACCCAATGACGTTTCTGTATTCGCGGGCGGCGGGTGGCACAGGTTGGCGAAGCCTACCAGTGTGACGATAGGTCGCAAGAGGGTGTGGCTCATTCGTAGCACCAAGTCACCACAAAGCCTCTTGTCACCTGCGGCGACCCAGGTAACCTTCGGCAACCTGGGCTACCCCTTTTATGATAACCGCTGAAAACAGCTGATCAACGCTAAAACGCGCTAATCGTATTACCCCACCCCACCTTATTAGTGTTGATTAGCGGTTCCCTTTCGGTTGCGGCCTTTGCATCGCGTCAAATTCCTCCGTACACCTCTGTGACTCTGTGTTACTAGCGGTAAAAATTTTGCGTAGCATGCGCAAGTTTTTTGACAGGTTTTACAGGATTAACGGGATTGGGGCGCATGGAAATTTATCCCGTCGATCCTGTAAATCCTGTCAGTTTTTTTGGTTGCATCCTTTTCGGTACGTGAAATTCCTCCGTGCCCTCTGTGTTAACCCTTTTTTACCACCAACCCAAACGCGCCCCGGCCAAAAATCGCCTCTGATTTCTCAGCGACGATGTGCTAAGTTGTATTCGGCGTCTCACTGCGCCGCTTGTTCTTTGACAACTTGATCAAGACGACTTTTGCGACCCTCTAGGTCAAAAGCATTAACGCTCGTTGACGCTTGCTGGCTAGGCTCGACGTACCGGAACGGCCCAACATCCAGCGGAGTTTTGCGCTGTTTTACCGACGCAAATTCGCAAAACTCCGGCAACTGAGCAACCAATGGTTTTTCGCAACGTGTTGCCAGCAAGAGACTTACTGTTTTTACCCCCATAGAAATTGAGGCGACTTTTGCGAATAAAATCGCGTTTTGAGTCACTAGCGCAAAAAGGTCAAAACGCGCCAGACCGCACTGAGACGACCGCAACAACGGCGACCGCCTGATATCGGCTGGAGCCACGGCAAGATTCTCGGTGTAAAGATTAACTCCATATCAGATGTGTATTGCAACCGACTCACAGACAGACCGATTCGCAAGGCCAACCCATCATTGTAGCCACTTTCTGGAAAGCTTCGGCATTGTTGCCGACGCTCATCGCGCAATGGTGGGTGGGGGCCAAGGCGAACCATTTGTTCATGAAAGGGGTTGGCTTCTCCGCAAAACGAACATGAGTCATCGTATTGCCGATCTTTAGAATGGGAGCTTCAATCGCTTCTCCCTGGTTGACAATGACGCGGAGCCGTCCATCGCCCGTTTGTGTAACGTTCAGCAATGTGACAGGGCCCTTTTGGACGGTTGCCTCGACCGAGACGCCCGTTCCCCATTTGCCGTGGTAGAGACCCATGCCGCGGAGGACCGGTTTCTCTCCGGCGATCGCGATGTGAAACGGCCCATCGTGTCCGAGAATGATGGTATCGCGGTCATAGTCAGTGGCGACGATTTCACAAAAGCTGCCGCCCACGCCCAGGATATCGCTTACTTTCATCGCGATGGCAGTCTTCATGTCGCCTTCGCCGCTGCAAGGAATTCCTCGGGCAGTCAGCAAAGAGTGGCCAAGAATAAACGCCTCCTGAAGCTGCTCATATTCGTTTCCGTCTGAGCCACGGTAGTAGTACGTCAACGCATCGAGATCAAACTCGCGGACCAGCTTTTCCTGTGCCACAGCAACCCGACTAGCTATTTCCAACTGCTCAGGCTTGGGCTTACATGCCAGGGGGTCGGTTGGAGAATCTTCGCTGAGGACGAACATCTGTTCGATTTCGTCGAGCTTTGCCTGTTTTTCACTGTTGGTCACCGATTCGGCCACCTTGGCCAAATCACACATTTCTAGCACTTCGACATGCATTCCCGTCTGAGCCTGGATCATTGTGAAATCGCTGTACATGTCGAGCATGCCGGGATAGGTGTGGCCCAGGAAGCCCATGCGGCCTTCGCGCAAGGTGCGACAGACGCTGGCCGCTTTGACCCATTGCTCGATTTGCCGCCACGCTTCGATTGCCTCGGGGTGTTTGTCGGTCACTTCGTTGGTCATCGAGATTTCAGGGGTTCTGTCCAACCCCAGCAGGCCGCTGACGACATGGAAATCAATGCCGCATCGGTTCATCGCATTGGCGATTTCGGGCACACAGCAGGTACCGCAGTGGGCCAGCCATTCGCCGGTGGTTGTCTTCTCGTAGTTCATCGCGGGAGTAGGCTGTAGATTCAAGACCACAATCGGCCGATGGCAATGCTGGGCGATGTGAATATGCGACGCGGTCATCGCGTAGGTTGCCGCGTGACAGAAAATCAGATCGACGTTGTGTCGATTGAAAAGCTCAGCCGCCTTGCGCGCCTTGGCTTCGTCATCCACCATGCCGGCATACTGCACGTCGGCCCACTGGCCCACTCGATCCGCGACGAAGTTGCCATAGCTGGTCAGGCGATCGAACATTCCCTCAAACTGCTCCCAGTAGTGGGCGTGGCCAATAGAATAAACGCCAATGCGCGGACGTTGGGCAGGTTTGATGGGCTGAAAGATTCGTTTGGACATTACTCTCTTACCTCAATTGCGATTCGTGGTTTCCCAGTGCGATGTAAGCTGACCCCGGTGTGGCGCTACCTGGGATGGATAATTTGAAGAGGGTGCATCGGACTAGAGTCCTGGTATTGGATCCTCTGGTTGGATGTCTTCACCTTCAAAATTGGGCTGGCCGTCGATGTAGGATAGAACACGCTGGCTGCTGCCCGGGGCCAAAGGTGCGCTATTGGCAGGCAGCCAGCGACGATGTTCTGTAATAACATTACCATGCTCAGGTCTATTGGCAAGATTGGTCCATTCGTTCGGATCAGATTGCACGTCGTACAGCTCTTCCGAGCCATCGGCATACACGATATATCGCCAACGTTCAGAGCGCACTCCATGATTGTCAGGATTGTGCGTGGTAATCGCTGGTCGATCGCGATTGGCAGCGGCGTCTTGCAAGAACGGAACTAGGCTTTGCCCCTCCAAATGATCGACATCAGGTAAACCGCACATGTCGACCAACGTCGGATAGAGATCAAGCAGCTCCACAGACCGATCGCATTTAGCGCCCTTTGTCGTACCAGGCCCCGCAAAGATAAGTGGAACTCGGGTAGACCGCTCCCAGAGGGTCGTTTTTCCTGTAATGAGTTTCTCCCCCAAGTGCCAGCCATGGTCAGACCACAGCACAATAATCGTGTTATCTGCCAAGCCGTTCGCTTCGAGAGCGTCTACGACTCGACCCACTTGGCTATCGACAAAACTTGTGCTGGCCAAGTACGAACGCACCAGATTTTTCCACTGATTGTGTTCCTCCAAAAACTTGAGCCTTGGTTCGGGGAGCTTCCAGTGCAAGTACCAAGAAAACCTGGGTGTGTCGTTGCGATCGTCGTGTCTTATCAAGGGCAGTTCTAGTGACTCTTCCGGCTGCAAGGCAAACCACTTTTCAGTTGCAAAGCAAGGTACGTGCGGTAAGAAGAATCCAACCGACAGAAAAAAAGGTTCCTTTGGCTTGGCATTCAGTTGCTCGACCGCCCAACTAGCAACCTTCCAATCTCCTTTGTCTTCATCCCGGTGTGGAAAACAGCCCCAATCCATCATGCGCATCTCTGCCGGTGTATCAACAAGCTTTTCCTTCGGCCATGGGCCCACCGAGGCACGAGGGCCAACGACGTCAAACTCCGTACCCGGAACGTGGCCATAATTGTTGTGGTAGATTTTTCCCGTAGCATATGTTCGGTAGCCATTTCTAGAAAAATGCTGGGGAAGACTGACGACATCCTTCCACTCGGGTAAATCCCGAAACCAAGGGGTCAACCCGTAGATGCCAGTCGTTGACGGTCGCAAACCAGTCATCAGGCTGGTGCGAGAGGGATTGCACAACGGGGATTGGCAATGAGCATTAGTGAAAAGAGTCCCTCGCTCCGCCAGTTCATCGATGCGGGGAGTTTTCGCCTGCGGATGGCCCTTCAGGCAACCGACCCAGTCGTTCAGGTCATCAACTGCAATAAACAACACATTGGGTTTAGACCAAGCGAGAGACGAAACGACAACTGGCAGGACTGAGGGAATAAAAACCAAAAAAAGCGCGCTACGGAGGAGGCGTGATATTGGCATGGCAATTACTTTCAGAAAGGTTTGTTGAAGCAAATAATTCGAAAAGGGTTTCTTAAAAACTCGATTATTGCTTTTCCCCTGACATTAGTCCAACCTAAAATCAGGTTGATTTGAAGTGGACCCCAAAAACTGGACAGCCTGATAAGATGGAAGATACTAAAAATTCTTGCATTCCGCATGGACCAAGATTTGAGGAGGAGGTCAAAAACTGGTTGTTTGGAATGAACAGACCGCATGTCTTGGCTCACAGTTCAACCGGAACAACCTTTTTTACGCGGACCGAATAATTCCTGTCACAAACAGCATGATTTCGGCCCACGTGGGACCAAGGTCAGCAAACGCCAGTACGACCGTCTCGTTAACGTGTGGCTTGAGAGTGGTCGAAGCCTAGTGACGACCCAAGGCGACGAAATCACCATCGTCGAACT
>JAJDEE010000238.1 GCA_029259975.1 Planctomycetota bacterium | reverse complement strand
GCCCCTTTTGGCAACCAGCGGAAACAAATGCCCAGGACGGTGGAAATCGGAGGGAACGCTGTTGGGGTCGCAGAGCGCCGCGATCGTGGTTGAACGTTCGCCGGCAGTGATACCGGTGCGTGACGTACGGTGATCGACTGGCACGGTGTAGTTAGTGCCCAGCGGTGCGGTGTTCGCCTCGACCATCGGAGCCAACTTCAGCCGCTGGGACACTTCAGGCAAGATCGGCATGCAAAGCTGACCACGCCCATGGGTAATCATAAAGTTGACCGCCTGGGGCGTGATTTTTTCGGCGGCGCAGATAAAATCACCCTCGTTCTCGCGATCTTCTGCGTCGACGACAATGATGATCTCGCCGCGAGCCATCGCGGCAACGGCTTCTTCGATAGTGGAAAATTTGCTACTCAAGGTTTTTGCCTTGTTCTGCGAAACTGCAAGCTTCCCGACCCCTTGCGGTTAAGCTGGGAAACTTGCTGTTCTCTGGTGAACGAGTGGATATTATAAGTGGTATCCTGTTCGAGACCAACCTGTCGAGGGCCTAACCGTGACCAGAACGAAAAAAATAATGCTGCTGCCCCTTCTTGCATGTTTTGCTAGCTGTCAGACGCCTGCCAGCGGTGCAGAATCTGATTCGGTCGAAACGCGTTACGGCGAGGTTTATGTCGAGCGTGACTCGGGGTCACTGAAAGCAGACGTGTACGTGCCCAAGGGCAAGGGGCCTTTTCCTGGGGTCGTGGTCATTCACGGCGGTGCTTGGTACATCGGCACACGGGCACAGCTTTCGGGGGTTGCTCAGTTGCTGGCGCAGCACGGGATGACTGCTGTAGCGATTAGCTATCGCTTAGCTCCCCGACACAAGTTTCCTGCCCAAATCGAAGACTGCAAAGCTGCTGTTCGGTGGATGCGCGAGCAGGCAGGGAAATTGAAAATCGATCCAAAACGGGTTGGCGGTTTTGGCTATTCGGCTGGGGCGCAGCTAGTAACGCTACTGGGGACTACCGACGCCGACGATGGGCTGGAAGGAATCGACAACCCCCAGCTAGGCCCCAGCACCCGCCTGCAAGCGGTGGCAGCAGGCGGAATGCCGTGCGATTTTCGCGTGATGGATCGAGATTCGCGTCGGCTGGCATTTTGGCTGGGCGGCTCACGTCGCGAGGTGGGCGAGCAGTACCGCTTGGCCTCGCCGCGGGCGTTTGTCACCGATGACGACCCGCCGATGTTTTTCTTTCACGGCGAGAATGACGAACTAGTGCCTCTGCTGAGTCCCGAGGCCATGTGTGCTTCGCTGAAAGCGGTTGCCGTACCGGCAGAGTTGTATGTGGTCCCTAACATTGGCCATATCTTTGCGGCGATGGATCAGGCGGCGCTGACGAAAAGCGTCGCCTTTCTGGCAGAGAAACTCAGCAAGTGAAGAATGACGCCCGGCACATCGAAAAACGGCCCGATGTTGAAAGAAAGAGGGGGTAAGGCGAGCGGCAGTTGAGAATTTACCTGTTGGCGAAAGAATTGCTTAAAAATCAACCACGACGACACGACGGGCACAACGTAGATTTTACGTTGTGTTCGTCGTGTCGTTGTGGTTCACTTCTTGGTTTGTGGCAAAAATGAATGTCGGTTGGGGCAGGTAAATACCTATCTGCCGCTCGCCTAAGGGCCAATAAGCGGGCTGTTTTTCTGAGGGGGGCTGCTTTAGCTCCTTTGATCTTTCGATCTCGATAATTGGCAAGCTAGGAGAAACCCCACGGAAAGCAGTAAGCACGTCGATGGCTCAGGCACCGCTGTTGCTGTTGCTAAACTGGCCGAGTTGCCATAATTGCTCTGCCAATCCGAAAGGTTTCCGACGCTCGTGTTTCGCTGCCAAACAAGAAAATCTGCTCCGTCAACATCACCATCGGCATCGAAATCACCGGAAAGAGGGGCATCCGAAACACCCCACCAAGCTATCCCATAATTTTGAAGGCCTAATGGAATGCCAACACTGTTGTCGAAATGTCTAACAATGATATCGTACAGACCGGTGGTGGGTATCTCAGAGAATAAGTGTTCAAGGTTGTACCCGCCATCTTGGATATCGCCAATTGAAACGGCGACAGAATTCGTTCCATCATCACCTCTGGGAACGATAAGAAGATCGAGGTCATTTACCACCTCGTCGAGGGTATTATAGGGTTCAAAAGTATCGCCTTGATCGTATCTGCCATTTTCATTCATATCGCCGTCATTGATATCGAACTCGACGATTCGATCCCAAGTGAGTGTCACAGCCAAACGGCTACCCTGACGCAAGGGCTCCCCGATAGCGTATCGATAGTCACCAAATATCGTGGTTGGTGTACCATAATCCCAACCAATGACAGATACATCCGCCCCGGCAGCGTCTTGCTCCCCAGATTGAAATTGTGTGAAGGCTCTGTCGGCGTTGAGGTGCCCCGCACCGAACTCGTCATCAACAGGAATGAGGGCATTGTTGGCCGCTTCGGAAGCAAGCCAATCATTTCCGTTCGAGTCCAGCACAGTTCGCGTCATGCCCAACAAATTACCATCGCCGTTGTCCTTAAGCTTGTCCGCAGAGTTCATCAGCACCGCTTTCATCACTTCGTGGCGGCGAGCGTTAACAATCCAACCGGAGTTATTGGCATGTTTTTGGAGCAACGCCACCGTTCCTGTTACGTGTGGTGATGCAAAACTTGTACCACTTCTGGTAACTACGTTGTTCCCTGGCCCAATCATTTCGATATCCTTGCCAGGAGCAATTAAGTCAATCGAAGTACGTGGCCCCACGGCATCTAGATTGAAAATATTGAAATCAGCAACCTCACGATAGAATCCATCGATGCTCTTTGCTGATGCTCCAATTGTCATTCCATTAAAATTGTCCGTTGGGAAAGCTCCTAGGATACCACCTTGGCCTGTTTCATTGCCAGCGATAACATTCAACACATCGTACCTGGATGCAATCCAATCGATACCTGTTGTAAAAAATGTATTGCCATCCAATTGACCTCCCAGGGTCACTTGAAAAAAACCCGTAACTATGATTGATTGCTCGTACGAGAGTTTCATCTAAGAAACGCCTTGCAACAGCTTGTGTGGTTGTAAGGATATCTTCATGAGGTCCGATGCCTGCGTTCGGCGAACGAAATCCAGCAGAAACTAAAGCTGCTCCTGGAGCAACTCCTATTTGTCCTGTTGGTTCACTGGAAATCATAACGCCAGCTACCCAAGTAGCGTGGTCATCAATGTCATTGTTGGGCATTGAGGTCATGTCTTGTCTCAAGACAAAAAGTGGATCGATGAATTCGCTAGAATTCGCTGGTAAGTCATAATCCCATTTGCCAGACCTTTCTCCTTCTACCTGTCCGATCGGGATGCCATCACCGTTCAATGGTATAGCGACAGAGTTGATTCCCATGGCCCCGATTGATTCCTGGCTTCCAAGAACCGAATTTGCTGGGAGCGTCGAGGCGAACAGAATACATACAAACCAACGGTAGTTTTCCATGACCGGTTTCCTTGATAATAAAGTTGTTTACTTTTCGATGGAATTTCGAACATGAAAAGTGAATGACTGGCATACAAATACCTGAGATAATTCCTTGGGAATGACTACAGGCTTTGAGTAAAAATCTCGCCGATCGGGTTCGGGGATTTGAATAATCTCTACAGTCACTTCGCCTGGGTGAAGTGTACCCAATGGAATTAGAGCAAAATGAGACGTCAAATACTTCTCGTTATGCCCTGTGAATTGGTAGAAAACCTTAAAGTGATTGTCGCTTTTCTCGACACGTTGTAGATGAACGAAAGAACCCGATAAGTGTGAATAAAAAACGGCATAGATGTTTGCGTTGGTAGGAAAATCTTTAGAAGGAGCGTTCCCTAACGCGATAACGTTGAAAGCTCTACGCAGTGCTACGGCATCTGTTCCGCTG
>JAJDEE010000237.1 GCA_029259975.1 Planctomycetota bacterium | reverse complement strand
ACAATAATAGTATTAACCGATAGGAGAGTGCGATGTTTGAATTTGGGCTGAAAATAAAAACGGCGGTTTTGAGGGTGTTGATTTTGGCTGGCGTTGGCTTGGGGATGGCCGCGGGGGCGGAGGCTACGCCGGTGACGTTTGCGTTTGGCGGTGAAGTCGTGAATGTTGAGGAACTTGGAAACCCGTCCTTTGACTTGCCTGCAAACATTGAGATAGGCGGCCCCGCCAGGCTACTACTTACGTTCGAGCCGATTCCTTTTCCGGACGCTGCCGAAACAACCGGTCCCTTCACTACGCCAGGTGGCAGTACAGTCCTCTTTCCCGCAGGTGTAAGACTGTCCCTTGGTAGTATCATCTTGATGGATGATATACCAACGATATTCGTAAGCCACGATCAATTGTCACCATCAACGGGAGGGGGGCCCACTTCCATTATCGAAGCAGAGTCCATTGATATTCGAGGCCTCGGGGCCCTATCAATCCAAAATGAAATTCAATGGCGCACTGAAGGTGGATTTGCCAATATGGGAAGCGTATTCGAAGGAGGCGAAGATCTGTCCGCTCCGGAGATATGGAATCAGTTGCCGTTGCGATCGATTATTGCAACATTTAGTGGTCCTGGGGATGGCCTTTTCAGGGTAACCGTTTCTCTCGGCGACGCTTTTGTTGTTCCCGAGCCGTCAAATGCGGTAAGTGCAGTTCTAGTCGCACTCATGGCCGTTGCTTTCGGTCGCTGTTCATCGCGCATTGTCGGTGGCATGAATACATAGAAATCTATTTCCGCAACAAATTCGAGAAGGAAAGGATGCCAGCATGCGTAGGAAATTTACTCGGCAACTCCGTTTTGAAAATCTGGAAGAACGTTCATTGCTTAGCGCCACGCCGCTTAATGATCTATTAGACGCCGTTGAGAACGAGATCACATCGGACCGAGTCGGTCAAAGTCTACAATTTCTCTCGGACTCGTCAAGCTTGGAAGAGAATGTTCAGCAACAGTCTTTGACCGGCGGCGCGTTAATCGGACTAGCCCCTCTTCAGCTCAGTGAAGATCGAGTGGCAGTCCAGGCTGCTGTGTCGGGCACATCGACATTGGCTTCACTTCGGACTGATCTTCAGTCTCTTGGCTTTCAGGAATCTACGTCCAATGATTGGATGGCGTCTGGCTGGTTGCCCGTAGCATCGATCTCGGCATTGGGTGGGCTCAATTCTCTTGAGTATGTCCGGCCTTTATATGCACCGTTGACAAGTGTCGGAAGTGCTGATAGTCAAGGTCACGAATCTCAGCGCACAGATCTTATTGCCGACTTTCTGGGCCTTACCGGTGAAGGTATAACAGTAGGAGTGATCTCGGATAGCTATGACAACGGAGGGAGCGGATCAGCAGGAACAGATATTGCAAGCGGCGATCTTCCTGGCACGGGAAATATGCTTGGCCATACACAGACTGTAAACGTCTTCCGTGATAACTTAGCTGGTACGGATGAAGGCCGTGCAATGCTGCAAATTGTCCATGATGTTGCGCCAGAAGCAGGACTCCTTTTTTCGAACGTATCCGATGCAATGGGTGTGCAGTCGCAGCAAGCATTTGCGGCCAACATCCCACAACTTGAGCTTTTAGGCGCTGATGTTATTGTCGACGATTTGGTATTTTTTGCAGAGCCCTTATTCTCAGACGGACTAATAGCACAAGCCGTAAACGCAGCGGCGAACAATGGAACCGTATACGTCTCAGCGGCAGGTAATTTTTCTGCCGACTCCTACGAATCGGGGTTTGTCAACTCCGGAGTTACCGATACGTTTACGTTTGGCGGCACAAATTTCACGGAGCTACTCCATGATTTTGGCGGAGGCGATACATGGCAAACGATTCAATTCGGCGGTGGCGACACGATATCTTTTCAATGGGACGACCCATTCTTCACCGTTAGTCCTGAAAGCGGAGGAGCGACCAGAAACTTTGATATCATCATACGTGATTCGACGACTCAGAACATCCTCTTCGTTTCTGACGACAGCGTCGTTGGCGGCGACCCCGTAGAACTTGTCTCGAACAATGGTTCAACGGCTACGTTCGAAGTAGGAATCGGCTTACGAAACGGGATTAACCCGGGCGGGACGTTGAAATATGTCATGTATGGGAGTGGTTCGCAGATATCAGAACATGCTACCGGGAGCAGTACAACCACTCCGCACGCCAACACAAACGGCGCCATCTCCGTCGGCGCAGCCGCCTACTTTGATACGCCGGAATTTGATCCAGCCGCGCCCTTCGTCCCACCCGTGTTGGAGAACTTTTCTTCATTAGGGGGAGTTGATATTTTGTTCGACGCGGCTGGCAACCGTTTGGCGACACCGGAAGTACGTGAAGGAGTCGACATCGTCGCGCCCGATGGCGTCAATACAACCTTCTTCGGGCAAGACATTGCCCAAGACACCGACACGCTGACTAACTTCTTTGGCACGTCAGCCGCTGCACCGCATGTGGCCGGCTTGGCAGCCTTGCTGCTTCAGGCCGATCCTTCGCTAACGCCCGCAGGTATCGAAACAGTGCTCGAGCAATCAGCGGGTAGCACTGGTTGGCGAAGCCTACCA
>JAJDEE010000236.1 GCA_029259975.1 Planctomycetota bacterium | reverse complement strand
GTCGCCTACTGCACCGACACCAATGGCATCTCTGCCAAAAGCCGTGAAAAGCTGCGCGGGCTTGATGTCTTGATACTCGACTGCCTGCGCCGCGAACCGCATACTACCCATTTTGGCCTCGAAGAATCACTTGCGGTAGCTGCCGACCTCGCTCCCAAACGCACGTTGCTAACGCACATTTCACACGATTTAGACGACGAGACCCTCAGCGCAGAACTGCCACCCCTAGTCGAACTCGCCTATGACGGGCTGAGTGTCGCGCTGACGTAAACGTGTCAGGACAGGCTTGGGCCTCTTACAGTATGAATCAGGCCGTGTGAATCAGGCAGCATGCATCAGTGAGTCACCACCACACGATTGCCGCCGAGCAGTTTGATGTAGTCGAGTGCGATCGCGACGATTTCTTCGTTGTATGGGGCAATCGGGTGGCCCTCTGCGAGTGGGAAGACAGGACGATCTTCTTCCTGCAGCTCGTCGAAGATCTCCTCTTTATCTTTCTCCGAGTTGACTTCCTCACGCTCGGCCAAAAATTTTGCTCTGTTAAGCGTGACGGTGTCTTCGGCCTGCCGTTGCTTCAATCGCTCGATCTTACGATGCTCGTCGATGAAGAACTCCGAACTTTTTCGGCGGCGTTCCGAATTCTGCCTCAGTTCGCCGACAACCTGTGCCGTTGCGTTAGGGTAGTTGGTATGCGGCAGCGGAGCGACGCGATCAAACTCTAACGCATAGTCAAGATCGGCTTCGCCGATTCCTTCTAAGAAAGACGTGCGATAGGGCAACTCGATATCGGAGACAACCCCACGATTTTGAGTACTATCGCCGCCGGGGCGATAGAACTGCTGTATCGTCATCTTGAGCGCGCCATAGTTTGGCGGGTGAACAGGCATAATTCGGGGGCCAAGCTCATTGAGCTGCTGCACCGTGCCCTTGCCATGCGTTGTATGGTCACCGACGACAATACCTCGTCCGTAATCTTGAATCGCACCGGCAAAGATTTCGCTGGCACTGGCACTGAACTTGTTGATCAACACCATCAGCGGCCCCGACCAAACCATACCTGCCTCTTCGTCGGCGTAGGGAGAAATCACCCCACTGGAGCCTTTGACTTGAACGACCGGCCCTTGATCAATGAACAAACCAGTGGTCTGCACCGATTCGGGCAGCGAGCCACCCCCATTGAAACGCAGATCCATAACCACCAAGTCTACGCCCTGGCGGTTGAAATCTTCGAGTAGCATCCGAACGTCACGCGTGGTGCTTTTGTAATTTGGATTTCCGGACCGCCGGCCTTCCATGTCCATATAGAAGCTCGGCAGGCTGATAATGCCAATCTTCTTGGTTGTGCCATCACTAAGCGGATGTTCGACAACTTGCCCCGTTGGCTCGTTCGTCACACCTGCGACATGGGCATCTGGGCTACGTTCGATAATCTCGCTACGCGCTTCGCTATCTTTTAGCTCAATCCGCGCCCGCGTAATGTCAAGGACTTTTCGTCCCGATTTGTCTGCCGGCATGACTTCCAACCGGACGATCGTGCCAGGCTTGCCGCGAATCTTCTGCACCACGTCGTTGATTTTCATCTCGACGATGTCGGTAAACTCGCCTTCGAGGCCTTGGGCTACGCCTGTAATCACGTCGTCGATTTTAAGTCGGCCATCTTTATCTGCCGCACCGCCTGGGATAATCCGCTTGACAATCGTTTCGCCGTACTGCGACAAGAGCGAAGCGCCGATGCCGTTAAGCTCCAACCGCATCTGGATCGTGAAGTTTTCAAGCGTGCTGGGCGACATGTAGCTGCTATGCGGGTCAAAACTCGTTGTCAAAGCACTCAAAAACAACTCCAGCACTTCGTCGCTGTCGGTTTGCTCCCAGTTGCGGCGAATCGAGCGATAACGCTTGTGTAGCTTTTCGATCGCTTCGTCGTGTTCAATGTCATCGGTGATCTGCAATAACATGTCGTACTTCACTCGCTTCCGCCAACGCTCGTTAGCCTCCTCGTTCGTGGCAGCGTAAGTCATTTTGTCAGGATCACGAATCATGGTTTCGTCGAGCGTAAAATCATGCTCCACATCGACATATTGCTGAGCGACAACGATACGTTCTCTCACACGTTGCAAATATCGGGCAAACACTCTCTTAGCAAAACGCAGGTCGCCTCGCTTGACGTAATCGTCAATCGAAAACTTTTCGTGGGCAAACTCGTCGATATCACTTTGCAAGAAAAAGAGCTTCATCGCGTCAAGCGAGTCAATGAATTTTTCAAAAGCTCGTTGTGAGATTTCGTCATTGACCTGTAAGTCTGAAAGATGGTCACGGTTCATCAAAGCCGCGACGAGAAGCGAAATATTGTATTCGTTTCGAGTCTGCCCTTGTGGTCGCGCCCAAACCAGCGGGGCCAACATGCCTGCGGCAACGACTACCACCGCCAGTAGCCCCAGAACCCACTTTTGCAATCCTAGGCGTCGTCGACGCGACTGCAATCCTCCTAGACGGACAGAGTCCATGGCATTCCCTCTCTCAATAATCCGATGAACGGGCCTGAAGGCCTCGTGGTTAGTTAAGTTTTCGATTACGCAGTCATACTAGCAATCGGCCCGCGTGGGGGCAAGATCGAAGTTACCACCCAACACACACAACTCGTTGCTATCAAAACACTTCGATCACGACAACAAACACAACAACAGCGGGCACTTAGGCAAAGCACGCTGGGTCCTTTCGTGTTTTGCGTAGCTCGGAATCCGTCATTTGCTTGACGTGTTATCCACGATGTCTGGCGAAGTTTCGCCAAAGCCAAGCAGTGTCGTGACACTCCAACGGTCGCGTCGGCCCTCGATATCAAAATCTGTCGACCAGACGACGACTTCCCAACCGGGCACGTTGATGTTGGAAAAAGCGAGTCGGAGAGTCTCGCCCTTGGCTCGATGGCGAGTGGTGCGTAGACAACTGCAATTGAGCAACTGATCGCCTAACCGATAGGGTACTGCTTGTGCTACTACCTCAATCAACTGCAGCGTCTTGGCACTACCTTCGCCACTACCCTTGTTGCTGCCATCCGCAGGATCGTTATCGTTAGTTGTTTCGCGTCGCAGTATAAAAGGAAATTGTAGGGGATCGTAAAGAACTCTGTCGGTTAGCTTTCGTGTGTTGTCTTGGTAGTGCAGCTCAAATACTTGGCACTCGACATCTCGCATCACAAGTTGTAGCGTTTGATCCTTAAGTCGGCGTGAGTCCGTAATCAGTCCTGCACCATCGGTTTCCAGGCGCAAAGCGATGCTTTTCTCCTCACCTACAATTCGCTTTCCGCCCAGATCGACAGTGGCTTGCACCAGCAAAACATACTTGCCCTCGGCAACTGTCTGCAGAACTTCTTTTTGCGTTGTTACGTTCCGACTAACCACTTGGCCCGATTCGTCAAAAGTTTCGGTAACCGTCTGAATCTCGCGCCAAGCGCCTGGTTGCAAACGTGCCCACTTATGTTGCTCAGCGGCAAGCTGAAAAGGCTCGTTCACAGGCGACTCCATTGGCTCCAAAGGTGTCGATTCAGAAGCAATGGCGTTAATCGCCTGAGTCGCGGAAACCTTTTCCAGCGGTGGGCTGTTCGAGACACTTTCGGGCGCAGCCTGTGCAAAAGACAGCGACAAAGACAGTGCAAAAGACATTGTCAAAAGCAATAATGTCGACAAGGGACATGCTATCTGTCTGAACTTCAAAAAAAACAAGGCACTAACCCATTGCTGAAACTAATTGCTGATCCCAACGTGGGAAGATCGCTCTGAAATCGAGAATATAGGCCTCGCCATCCCGTCGTCCAACCACCTGCGGTGTGGCCCGCTCGAACTGTTGCGCCAATTGCTCAATCGAACCATGAACAGGGCGCAAAGCAATCGCCCAACTGGCTGCCGACAGTTGTGAATTCCCAGCATCCAGCCAGATCGACTCGCGGGTAATCACTTCGGCGCTCGCTATCCGCTCGCACTCGGCAAGCAAGGGAGCGATACGTTCGCACCGTTGCTGAAGATTTTCTAGTGGCGTCGATAGCAACTTGAGTATCGGGATCTGATGAATCACTTTTTCGGGAGCACGATAAAGATCGAGCGTTGCTTCCAATGCAGCCAAACTCATCGCTTCGGCAGCAAGTGCCGGCGCGAGTTCGCTGTGTTGAATCTGTTCGAGAAATTGTTTCGATCCCACTACAATCCCACAACGTGGCCCGCCCAACAAACCCGAGCCGTCAACCACGACGAGATCGGCACCCTCTGCTAATCGAACAGCAATCGTATCAACATGCCCTCGTCCAAAATCGTTGGGATCAACCATCCCGATTAACGGGCTAGAAACCAAGGTCGCACCTTCACACTGATTCGCCATACTGACCGCCGCATCGAAACTACTGGCGACCCATGCAGATTCGGCACCGGTCAGTTTAACGAGCGCGACGGCGACTTGCTCCATCAATGCGGTACTAGGTTGTTGGTAATCGGAGGCAAATCGCAACAATTCATGCACTGCTGCCTCGGCCAACGGCGCCTGCCATCGCCGGCTGCAAAGAACGCCCGTTGCGTTAATTTGCGGAGCACAATGCTGAGAACGTCCCAGCAAGCGATGCGCCAATCGCTCTGCCAGTTCCCCAACCGAAGGTGTCCTGCCCTGCTCTTTCCAGCTCGCCTGCAGCTCTTCCCAAAAACCAGTCGCCCGTTGTGCGATCGTCGTCTGATTGACGCGTTCGACGACACTCTGAACAGTGGGATGTTTCAGTAACTCGCTCAGAGAAGGGAGTTTGGAAAAGGGGGACTCTGATTTCATTGCGTAGGTCAATCGCCGAAGAGAGGTGCCAGGGCAGGAGAGTGTCAGTCTACCCCGACAATTATGGGCAATAGCACGGTGAGAAGTCTATGGCCTAGCCCAAGAAATGGAAAACCAGGGCAAATACCCTTTACTTCGCCACTTTCATGCCTACATCGATGGGCGAAGGGAACGGGTCGTTCTTGGCTTGTCGCAAGATTTCTCGCTCGCCTTGACTCGAACCTAAGCCAGGAATCGCCAGCGACGATTGCCATGTCTGGCAACCGCTACCTGCGAGCAAACAACGTCCCAGCAAACTTGCAGCGCAGAGCCAGCGGGTGATTCGGCAGTTCAACATCCCCTAAACTCCTTACGGATCTAGTCGCGACTGACTCATGAACTCTCCGACGGTCCGCGGAACTTGAGGTTCCGGATTTCGAACCAGTAGTCGATGCCAAAAAGAAGGTCGGTTCTGTGGATTTGCCACAGGACGAGTTGTCGAAGTTGTCTTGTTTTTGCCAAACGAGAACATCTCCTTTGTCCCTTCCAGTGCTTTTTTTGTACCCGACGATACTTTGCTGAACCCCGATTTAATCGGCCCCGTCACCGCGTCCATGCTGGGCATCGTAATTTTAGGCATCGTAATTTTTGGCATTGTGATCTTTGGCATCGGAACACCCCACCCCGTCTGCTCGACAGCTCCCGACTGTGGCGTTCCGGCAGGACCGCCCGCTTGTTGGACGCCACCATTCGACTGAGCTGTGGGAGGATCGAAAACTTGGGCGCCCACGATGGTCGTTTGTCCGAAAATTATCGCGACAAAAACCAAGCGCACAGCACAAACTCGTAAGAGACCTTTCGACATGACTCATCTCCTGTCCAGCGGCCGCCAGCGGAAATTGTCCACCAATCTGACCGCACAGTCGGTTGAAAAAATTTGGGTCCAAGTGGGGTAGCCCAACAAGGCGACCCGACAAGGCGGCCCAACAAGGCGACGGAGTGTTCCAAATCGGAAGGCTACCGTCCAGAGAGATTCGTCGAATGCTAGCATCTCGCAGAGCAAGCAAGCACCGACTAATAACCGCCGAATGCATCAAAACCTCGCGAGAGACCGTATACTCAACCCAGGTCAATTGTCGAGTCACTCGGCTTTTTCCTACGTGTCTCGCGTAGCGACTGCATCAATCGCCGGACTGCACTACAATACGAGACAACTGCCGATTGGTACTCTCCTTTGGCAATCGCTTGGTGCGCTTGGTGGCGGTAGGTTTGGATTTCCTTCCAGTCGAAGTTCCACTCACGCTGATTTTCGAGGCCTTCTAGCTGACGAACAATATCGCTGAGCGATTCGATGCTAGTCGCTGAGGCGGTACATGCGTGCTGTCGATAAGGCGCTTTGCCTCGAATGTTGATTGGCTGCCGGGTTGCTAACTCGGGGCAGGCCTTTCCGCGCTGACGACCAAAACTCACCATCCGCAGCACCCAGTCCCACCAGGTTTCGCCTCCGCGACGGCTAGGTTGGCTAGAGTGAATGACAGTGGGATTATTCATAGCAGTTTCACTCGGCTTCGCCTTGCCCAACTGAGCAACATCAACAACCTCGGCTACGACGGCTGTGATATTGTCTGGCCCGCCAAGCAGGTTCGCTAGGTCGATCAACGTTTGCGCCACATCAGCCAGCGGCAACGCCCTGAATACCATACCGATCAACTCGGGCTTGAGTGGCCCTGTTAAACCGTCGCTACACAACAAAAATCGATCGCCTGTGGCAAGCGGAAACGGCCCTTCCACGTCGACCGCTACCGTGGAATGTGGCCCCAACGAACGCGTAATGACATTCTTGGGCACGTAGTCGGGCACATCCTCTTCGGCCGCATCGCCTGCCGCTGCCATTTCCCAGACCAGGCTATGGTCGAACGTCAGTTGCTCGAACAGTTCGCATCGCAAACGATACACCCGGCTATCACCCACGTGCGCGGCCAACGCACCACCAGGCAAAAGCACTAAGCCGCTGCATGTCGTACCCATCCCTTGGAAATCGACGGTGCTTTGACCTTTGGTGTGGATCGCATCGTTAGCGGCACGGAGGGCCGCCACGATCGCTTCGCTGGGAGACTCGGCGGATTGTCTCAGATAGCTGTGCGGTATCGTGTCGGTCGCGATCTGGCTGGCCAACTCGCCTGCCGCGTGGGCACCCATGCCATCAGCCACCAACAACAGATGCCCATGGTTTTGCCAACGCTCGCTGCTATCAGCCAGCGAGATTGCTAGCGAATCTTGGTTGCTAGCCCGCCGCATCCCAACATCACTGACAGCCACACAATGCAGACCACCAACGTTCTGCTCCAACTTGCTATACGGTTTTGCCATGCGAGTCGTTTGGGATGGTCTAGTTTGGGATGGTCTGAGGTGGGAATTGAAACAGCCTATTTTATCTTTTCTCGCAAGTCGTCGATAGTCACATCAAGCAAGAAGCTTCATTTCTGCCCAATTTTATGTCTCCAGGCGGCATGGCCACGCAACACTGCCATCCCTATACTCTCGCGGCTTAGCTCGTCTCCTTCAACAACCATCATGCGACACACCAATCAATCCATCTTGATGCAGGCAATTGCCTACTTGGCTGTGATAGGCTGTCTGCTGCAAACAGGTTGCGTACGCCGCAGGCTGATGGTGCGCAGTAACCCACCAGGAGCAATGGTCTACATCGATAACCAGCCGATTGGCACAACGCCCTGCGCAACCGACTTTACGTACTACGGCACCCGAGAAATCCGTCTGGTTAAGGCGGGCTACGAAACACTGACGGTCAACCAACCGCTGCCAGCCCCTTGGTACCAGATTCCGCCGCTCGATTTTGTGAGCGAGAATGTCGTGCCGCGCAAGATACAAGACTACCGCACCGCTTCGTTCAACATGGTGCCGCAAGTGATCGTACCGACCGAACAACTGATCGCCCGCGGCCAGCAGCTACGCCAAGGCACGCAACAAGGCGCTATCATGCCAGCCAGCACAGGCGTCACGTCGATTCCGGTGTTGCCACCCGGTGCCGTGTTGCCACCCGGTGTCATGCCGAATCAACCAACATTCCTTCCGCCAACGCTGGGGCAACCGACGCTCGCGCCGCCGAATGCAGCGTTGCAGCCTGAGTTGATTGCCCCGCCCGTTCCTGGGGCGGGGACGTTGCCGATTGGCGGGCAACCGTTGGAAGCACTGCCGGCGCCCAGGCGATAGCTCTCAGATTAACCATTTACTGACTCGTCAATCTAGAGCAGACCCTGTCAACAGTAAATAACAGCGATGGCGATACGTCATGCGGGGCGTCAGTAGTGATGAGATGTAGGCAGTCCTGCAAAGAATCGCCGGTTAGAAGAGACACAGCACCCGCACCCACCAACGGTGAGCGACTCATGCCAGCACTACATGCGACTAATGTCCGGAAACTGCACTGAAGCAACGAATGGAGGCATTGTATTGAAGCCGATACCATTGCTTCGTCGTTTGAACCATCGTCGTGTAACGGAAAACGGCAGTAAATAATGTCTCGCCCAAGCGTCGCTGGGGCTTCATCTGCCGCAAGATCAACAACTGCCACCAGTTTGTGATCGTAGATCAGTTTGAGATCGCGAGCGGACAACGCATCACCAATGTAAAGCAGATCCGAATAGGCGTTGCGAATCAACTTTGATCGTCCTTTGCATTGGCTATCGATGCTTCAGCGTACGATACCGTACGACGACCCGATTGTTCCTGTCGCTTCTGTGCATCTTGGGTGATGGCGTGAATGTTGCCACCAAAGGCATCGGAAATTTTTTCGCGGGTCTTGTGAATATCAGCGATGGTAGTGTCAACGCTATTACTAGCTTTCGTCATCGTCCACCATCTCTTCCGGAGTGCAGATAATTGGGATGAAACAATTCAAATCCGTTAGTAAATCGTGGATCCTCGGTAAGATGCGAGCGTTCGCGATATGGGTACAATTCCACGACAACAAATAGTCTATTCGATGGTGAACTGCGGTTGCAATGTGCAAAGCATCGACTTGCGCCTTCGAGGGCAGAATCGCACGTGTCATAATTTCTTCGGCAATGGCATCGATTTCTGGCCCTAGCTGCAATAGAGGAATCTCGTCTAACGCATCAAGACGCTCTTGGGCAAGTAGCGGATCGCCATCCCCAGCCTCATCGATAACATACTGTGAAGTTACCAAGTCGTAGTTAGCCCGTTCCTCTTCCCACCACCGACGCGTTAATAATTGACGAGCAGCCTTAATGACCTGACCACTGGCACGCTGTCGTAGATAGCTTACGATCGAGGTTTCGATGTAAATCCGTGGCATCGAGATGCCCTTTTTGTCAAACAAGAAATGGACCCAACCTACTACCTCATACTAGCAAGTCTCCGTACAGCCGCAAACCATCCTCGCCACACAGAGTTGAATCATTTGCCTTGAAACCCCAAGAGCAACATTTTACGGCACCAAACGATACGCCCCAATTGCCTTGGCTACCATCTCTGACTCAGGCTTGGTGCGAATTGAAATATAGCCAACGATCGTGCCGTTTTCATAACAGGGAAAAACCGTTGCTTTGACCCAGTAGAGTTGGCCAAGTCTTGATCGATTGGCAACATAACCTTGCCAGAGTTTTCCCGCTTTGATCACAGCCCAGAGATCGGCAAAGGCTGTTTTGGGCATGTCAGGGTGCCGAATGACATTGTGCGGAGCACCGACTAAGGTGCCATGCTCGTACTCGGAAATGTCATAGAAGCAATTGTTGGCAAACGTAATTTTGCCTTTGGTATCGGTCGCCGAGATGAGGATATCATCGGCTTTTAGTACATATTCTGATTCTGATTTTGTAAATCGCTTAGGGGCGCGGAAATCGCTTGCCTTAACTGCGGGCAGTAGCCGTTCGAGTGGGTTGATCGGTTCGTTGAATACACCCTGCATCACCATCATTTCGAGCAGGTACGAAAACGTCTTGCCGATCGTGTCAATTTCTTGAACCTCGTTCTCGACTACCGTAGACGACGAGTCGAGCTTGTGAAAGTTTGCTAACGACTCTTGAAGCTGTTCGCCGAAACGGGCAGTTTCTGTTCCGATGGTCGACGCACTCTTGCGTGTGACTTCAACAGCAGTTACCGACTGCTGCATCTTTTCGACCGACCGACTGACACTGACGGACAGCGTGGATATGGATTCGGCTATGTTATCAAGGGTTTCGCGTATTTCTTGGTTGGCTGTCTTTGTCGTCGTGGCAAGTTCTTTGACTTCGTTCGCAACCACGGCAAACCCTCGTCCGGCCTCACCGGCTCGCGCCGCCTCGATCGTTGCGTTGAGCGAGAGTAGGTGCGTCTGATCGGCAATCTCGTTGACGGTTTTGACAAGACCTTCAATCGCTGTGAAATGCTCCTCCAAAACTCTCATGCGGTCACTAACACGCGATAATTCCTCAGAGCTACCCGTGGCCTCTTTCACTACGGTTACGACGTTGGAGTCGATCTGCTCGATATTCGATTGCACGACGTCCATTCGCTCTAAGATCGAATCGAAGTCGGTCATACTCTGACGAATGGCTTGGATTTGATTGCCCATCGTGTGGGCCGAAGACTTGGCGACTTGCGAAAGTTTATCGCTGGCGGCATGAATCAGCGTGTTGCGCAGCGCTTCTTCTTCAAAATCCACTAGCGTAGCAGACGATTTTTCTTTTGCTTGCTTGAGATCTGTGACGTGTGCAGGAGTTTCCAAAGCGGGCATTGTTGATTCTTTCTTATCAGAGTGCCGTAAAAATAACACCAAGTGGCCTAGCAACCGAGGAATTCAGGCGGTCGCTAGTACCGTGGACTCGATGGTCCTTCGCAAATCTTAGGTGATAGATTCGCTGTTGGATCGACAGGCAAGATTTTCTGTCAGAAAAACCGCCCGTTTTTTCCGGTTGTTCTGATTGTGCTGGTCAAGTCAATGCCCTGGGTGTTCGGAAGTGCATAGGGTTTAATAACCAACAAAGCCGGGCACGAGGCATCTCCTTCGCATTCGTTCTTGGGGTATTCGCGGGAGTTGTGGAGATCTTGCCGGAAATCTTACGTATACAGGAGAATACGGACGCTACCGCAACGGCAACTCGCGATTGCGTGGCACGATCCCACGCACGATACGCGCCGGGTCTTGAGCAAGTTTCTGAGCAAAGGAATTGATGTTGTCGAGGATTTGCCGTAGGCGAACACGCAAGTAACGGTCGTTGATTAAGGCCCGAGCGTCGGTGATCGTGCCCGTCACCTGCGTCATCGCCTGTGATGCCTGGCTGACGGTGCTGGCAAGCTGTTGGTACAGCTCGTCGTCATGAATCAATTTGCCGATCGTGCCTTCCTTGCTGTTCAGATTTTTGGCCAGCAAGGCAATCTCACCCAGCAAATTGCTTAGATTATCGACGCTCGCTTCCATCGCATCAACAATTTCCGGCCCTCGTTCGCCCAAAGGGCCGGTTAGTCCTTGCAGATTCCTGAGATTCTGATCCGCCGATCCCACCGCCGCTTCAAGAACTTGCATGATCTCCTTCGCATCGGTAATCACGGTCGGCAATTGGGCCAGACCGTCTTTCAACTGAGCCTTGAACTGATCGTCGCCTAGCACATCGTTGAGGTTGGTCATCACGCTGCTGAAATTGGTCATTGCACTCTCGGTCGAGTTCACTAGTCGATCGATCCGATCGATGTCTTGTCCGCCCAGCACGGCATTCATCCGCTCCGCCAGGATCGCCACTTCGTCGCCTGCACGACCGAGCGCCTGAATCGTTTGCTTCAGGTCGCCTTGCAAATTTGCGATCAGATCGAGCGGACTTGGATTGTACATCCCATGTAACGGCTGCCCGCCCGGTTGCACAATCTGCGCGCCCAGCGCAGGTCTCGACGGGGTAAATTCCACGACCGCGTCTCCGATCAGCGACGTTTGAATCCGCGCTTCTTCGTTGGTTTTGACATACTTCCCCTCGTCGATGTCGATCGTGATCAGCGCTCCCTCGTCCGTGTCTACGACCGTGCTGACGCGTCCGATGAGAATTCCTCGACGACGGACGGGCGTCTTTGGCGCAACACCTGGTGCCTGCGTAACTAGCACCTGCAATTGATACTGATTGCGAAACGGCAACCAAGAAAAATCGCTGGTAAACACTACGAGCAGTACTGTAATCAGCATCGTTGCTATCACGACGACGCCAACTTTGAATTGTTTGGATCGATCTTCCATGAGGTCACCTTAGTTGTTGACGCTCCGGCGATGCATGACATCGCGGTTACGGCGTTGCATTTTACATTTTCCCAGCATCACGCATTTCCATCAGTCGATCGCCCGCCTCGCCGCGCACGAACTGTGCGACGCGACGGTCCTTTTCTCTGTCGATTTCTGTTGGCGTGCCGTCAAATAGCATTTGCGCCTCGTCGGCGTCTAAACGTGCTTGCGGATAAAGCATCACCACGCGGTCGGCAACCTTGTGCGCAGTTTTCATGTCGTGCGTAACGATGATGCTGGTTACGTCGTAATTTTCTCGCGTGCGCATCATCAGTTCGTTGATCACGTCGCCCATGATCGGGTCCAGTCCAGTCGTCGGTTCGTCGTACAGCAACACCTCGGGACGCATCACCAGCGCCCGCGCCAGTCCGACGCGTTTGCGCATGCCGCCGGACAGCTCTGCCGGACGTTTGGCAAGCACGCTTGTCGGCAAACCAACTTCTCCCAGCCGGTCGAGCATCTCTTGTTGATGCCGACCACGCTCGTGAGGGCGATGTTGCCGGAGCGGAAACAAGATATTCTCTGCGATGGTCATGCTGTCGAATAACGCTGAATTCTGAAACACAAAGCCATATCGTGTGCGTTGCTCGGCCAATTGTTGCTCGGTCAGACGATCGACGCGCTGACCATCAAACTCGACAAACCCGCGTTGGGGCCGAATCAGCCCGATAAGCGTTTTCAGCAGCACCGTCTTCCCGCAGCCACTCTCGCCGATGATCGCCAGCGTTTGCCCGCGAGGCACGGTGATCGAAATATCGCGCAGCACTTGCTGCCGCCCAAATTGGACGTGTAAATCGTGTACATCAAGAATAGACTCGGCTGCTACCATCAGAGCGAAACCTCTCCCTACAACGAAAAAGCCACGAGACTTTGGGGCCACAAAATAAGATAAACTTGATCTAGGAAGATACTCAGAAACAAATCAAGCATGATAATCACAACGAAAGATTGCACAAAAGCAGTCGTCGCGGCGCTGCCTACGCCTTCGGCACCCGGCTGGCAATGGAAACCCCGATAGCAGCTGAGTAAACCAATCGTCGCGCCAAAGAATACGCTCTTCACAATACCGTAGAACAAGTCCCAGTTCTCGACGATCTTTTGCGAGTTCGACCAGTAATGTTGCGTGTCGATGTTCAGTGCAAAAACGCAATAGACCATGCCGCCCATCACGCCCATGAACACCGCCATGATCGTGAGCGAAGGAATCAGCAGCAAGCAGCT
>JAJDEE010000235.1 GCA_029259975.1 Planctomycetota bacterium | reverse complement strand
CGACGGCTACGCATTTGAAGTGATCGCGGAGAAAAATGGGCACTATCCCAAAGATCACAACTACCCGCGTGTGCCGAAAGAAGCAGTACTTGGCGATTGTTGGCATCGTTTTTATGTGCGAATGTTAGAGGTCATGCAGGCGATCGATTTGGTCCGCCAGGCAATCGAACAATACAGCACAGCCAGCGGTAGCTATGGCGAGCCGATGAAGCTCAATACCAAACTGCCCAAGGGCGAGGTCTATTTGGAAACCGAAGCGCCGCGTGGCCAGATGGGATTTTACTTGGTAAGCGATGGTAATGCCATTCCCTGGCGCGTGCGAGCACGAAGTAGTTGTTTCTGCAATCTTTCGGTAACGGGGCCCCTTTGTGCGGGCAGTCTGATTGCCGACATTCCGGCGGTTGTAGGTTCGCTCGATATTGTGATGGGAGAAATTGATCGGTAGGGAGATACGGATTTGGGTAGGGTACTGAAATTCGAGTTCCAAACTTAGGGTTTTTGCTGCGTCCTTAACAGCAGTTTTGTACTGTGCTGACACGGCTGTCTGATGAGTTCTTCCTTTTATTCACGCTATCGAATTGGCATCTTTGCCATCTTTCTTTTTACCGCGCCGGTGATAATTTCCAGCGCGAAGCGGGCGGTAGAAAATAGTTCCACTCAGGTCTCCGAGTGGCTGCCCGAGTCTTTTGAACCAACTCAGCGTCTAAAGTGGTTCCAGAAACACTTTGTCTCTGACGATCTGTTGATGATCAGCTGGGAGGGCTGCACGTTCGACGACCCTCGCCTACCAGCCTTGGCAAAGGCATTACGCGCCCCGGTAAAAGTCGGAGACGAGGGGGCGCTGGTCCTCAGCCGGCAGATTATTACCGGGCCAGAAGTTTTGCAGCAGTTGCGCGGGGAACCGCTCGAATTGTCGCGCCGAGCTGCTCTGCTTCGACTTCGAGGTTGGTTAACCGACAAAAAGTATCAAACGACTTGCATGGTTGTATTGCTGACAAAGGATGGCTGGACGCATCGGCATTTTTTGTTCGACCATATTTATGATTGCGCTAATGCGATTGAGGGACTGGATCGTGAGTCGCTACGCATTGGGGGAACGACTGCCGACTCTGTAGCTGTAGATTACGCGAGCCAGGAGGGACTGCAACTGAAGATGATCTTGTGCTTCTCGATCGGTTGCCTATTGATGATTCTCATGTTTCGCAGTCTCGTGATGACCGCAACTGTTTTTATTGTTGCTTTGTATTGCCATCAGTTGAGTATCTCAATCGTAGATCTAACCGGCGGGCATATGGATAGCGTTATGCTGATGATTCCGTCGCTACTTTATGTATTGACGATCTCGGCAGGAGTTCATTTGGCGAATTACTATCTCGATGTCGTGAGAGAACAGGGGCTGGCAGGGGCTCCGCGCCGAGCAGTGCAACATGCCTTGTTGCCCTGTCTGCTAGCCTCAGCAACAACAGCTTTAGGGCTGGGTTCGTTGGGGGTGAGTTTTCTGATTCCGGTACGGAATTTTGGGATCTATGCGACCATCGGGGTTATTTTGGCCACCGGAGTGGTATTTTTACTCATACCAGCTTTGCTGGAACAGTTCCCAGTGCCACAGACCAATGGGCGTGGCGACTCAGCGTCTAGCGGTTCAAAATCTCGGGGTTGGGACTGGCTGATCCGATGGGTGGCGAACCATTCTGGGTGGGTTCTTATTGCATCAGCGTTCGGATTGGCAGCAAGTGCCTGGGGAGTGACCCAGATCCATGCCGGGGCACGGGTTCATGATCTGTTTTCCGAGGAGTCCACCATTCTCCAAGACTATGACTGGCTGGAGAGTCGCATTGGCCCCTTGGTTCCACTCGAAGTGGTTGTGCGAATCCCAAAGATCGAAGGAGAGCCAAACGGGTCGATCATGGATCGGTTGCGGGTGGTCGGAGCCGTGCATGCGGTGATAGAAAATTACTCGGGTGTTGGAGCGGTCGTCTCGCCGCTGAATTTTTCACCTCGAATAAGACGACGTGGCAGCCGAGCTAAAGATGTTTTTCGCGAGTCATTACTTAACAAACAGCTCGAAAGAAATCGTTCGCAATTCACCGAAATGAACTTATTGAAAGAGACTCCCACAGAGGAGCTATGGCGCGTAAGCGCACGTGCGTATGCAGGCGACGCGCTTGATTTTTCGATTCTTTTAGTTGAATTACAAGAAGCGGTCGATCCAGTGCTTGATCGCTGCAAAGAAATAGGGATGGGCGATGTACGAGCCGTCTATTGTGGCGCTGTTCCCTTGGTGCAGAAAGCTCAGGAGCAAATGCTTTTTGATTTGATCAATAGCTTTTTGCTCGCCTTCGGATTGATCACGGTGATGATGATTGGGCTTGCGTTTGTAGGGGCTAGCAAGGAATTTGCGGCAGCCTCTAGCGCCATTTATGTGATTCGTATTTGTGCTCTTCGAATTATTGCAGGTCTCGTGTCGATGATTCCCAATGTTCTCCCTTGTGCTGCCGTGATTGGCGGTATGGGGCTGATGGGCGTGTCTCTGGAAATCGGGTCGATGATGACGGCGAGTGTGGCGCTTGGGATAGCAGTCGATGACACGCTGCATTTCATCACTTGGTTCAGACGCGGACTGAACCGTGGGCAAACTCGCCCAGAGGCAGTGCGTCATGCCTTTGCCCACTGTGCTACTGCTATGACTCAAACTTCTTTGATTTGCGGGCTGGGGCTATTGGTCTTTGGTTTTAGCGACTTTGTGCCGATCGCTCGATTTGCGTGGGTGATGTTTGCGATGCTGACCGCAGCGTTGATTGCCGATCTGGTTGTGCTGCCTGCTATGTTGCTAAGCCCGCTGGGAGCCTCGTTCGAGCCATTTCCCCCTTCTAATCGAAGCTTATAGGGATAAATCCGAATAGGGTGTTCTAAGGAAGCTTTTCACTGGAAGCCGGTGCTCTGGCAGCTTGATTTGGTGTTTGGGTGATATTACAATGGGCAGCTTGCACGGAATCGGCATGGGCCGGTCCAGAGCCTGCACCTGCCTAATGAGCTTCTATTGTGTCTGCCTACACCCTTCTCACAGGTTCCACGGGACTCCTTGGACGTTACCTTCTTCGTGATCTTTTGTTGGCGGGAAAACGCGTTGCCATCGTGGCTCGAGCGAACAAGAAAGAGACCGTCGAACAGCGAATCGAGTCGATCCTTCAGCCTTGGGAAACAGAGCTAGGAATCGAACTGCCCCGTCCTGTCTGTTTCGAAGGAGATCTCTGTCAAGAGTTCCTAGGCTTGGACGAGATCCCACGCCAGTGGATTGCCGAGCATTGCTCTTCGATGCTGCATAGCGCAGCAGCTTTGAAATTTCATGAAGAAAACGACGGCGAACCTTGGCGGACGAATGTCGAGGGCACTCGGAATGTGTTGCAGCTTTGTCGCGACACGGGCATCAAGAAAATGCATTACGTCTCGACCGCCTATGTGTGTGGCGTGCGTACCGGACTCGTCATGGAAAATCCTAGCACTTTGGACCAAAGTTTCCGCAACGATTATGAGAAGAGTAAGCTCGCAGCCGAGACCATGGTTCGCGAAGACGCGGGACTTGAGGAGGTGACCGTCTATCGCCCCGCTGTAATTGCGGGAGATTCACAGACAGGCTACACGAATACCTATCACGGCTTGTACATGTATTTGAAACTCATGTGCCTTTTCGCGAAGAATACCGAGCCAGGGCCTAATGGGATCCGGCATACGCCAATGCAACTTGATACGACTGGAGATGAACCTCGCAATGTGATTCCCGTTGACTGGACCTCCGCAGTGATTTCGCATTTGTTTAACACTCCTGAATCTCATGGTCGAACCTTCCATTTGGCCCCCAAAGTACGAATGACGGCCCGGCAAATGGTGGAAGCTGGTTGCACCTATTTCAATTCAACTGGCGTGGAGTTTGTCGGACGCGAAGGGAAGCGTTCGGACGAAGGGATGGAACGCGATTTTTATGACAACGCGACCATGTACCGCTCGTACGAAGATAGCGATCCCGAGTTCGATACCACCAACACTCAAAAGTACGCGGGTCATTTGCCCTGTCCTGAAATCGACGAGGCGATGTTACACCGTTTTATGAAGTATGGTGAGGAGGATTGCTGGGGCAAACGTCGTCACCAAGGGGCTTCGGTTCCTTTGGTGGTGGGCGAGTACTTGGCCAGTTTGAATTCGGAGGAGGCCTCGGCTAATGAGTTGGCCGAATGGGTTGTCGGCCTCAATGTCATGGGGCCTGGCGGGGGGCAGTGGCGTGCATCGATCTCTGGCAATGATATCCTAGCTGTCGAGCCAGGACTTTCGTCCCAATGCGAGAGTACCCTGACGCTAACCTCGACGGAATTTCAATCTCTCATATCGAGGGACGACCAATCGCCATTCGAGGTAGTTGATCGCCAGCTTTCGCAGCTCGAAGAACAGCTCGTTGAAGCGATCTCGTTGTCTTCCGCCACGGCCTAGAGTTCCTTGCTCGAAGAAATGAAACGCGTTGGCAAACGTCTTGTTATTCTTGAAGATGGGTACAACCATCTTTTTGACAAACTGTCGGTGATACTACTTCATGGGATTGGCTCTCGCCTCGTGGGGATGCCTTATCGGATCTCGGGCTTCCGCTCAGACAAACAGTGGCGAGAGCTATTCGAGAAACATGGCCTTGCGATCGAGCAATCCGCAAATCATCCAGGCGTCCAGCCGTTGTGGCTCTTCTTGCGACATCACCTCTATGTCTTGGTCGAAAAGTAGTCCAAGCGACCACATTCGGTCTGAGATTCAATGAAGCACGTAATCATCACTTCCTCCGATCAGCGCTACGGCGATTTTTTGGTCAACCACTGGTACCGTTCTTTGTGCGACCACGTTGATCTTGAGAACGTCGATGTGGCGGTACTGGACTACGGACTCGATGAGTCCCAGCGTCGAAGTTTAGAATCGGCAGGGGTCACACTGCACCGCTGCCAAGCGGATGGCAATATCACGAACGTACGATATCGTGGCATGGCGGAGTTTTTATCCACGCGAAACTACGACCAAGTGCTTGCCATCGATGGCGGCGATATCATCTTTCAAGCTGATATTCGTCATCTGTTCGAGCAAGACAAAGCAACCTTTCGCGGCGTTTGTGAAGAGCGTGAGATTCCGTTTCATGATCTCGTGCTGCCTCGAACCGATATGGAACGCGAGGGTTACCAACGAATGTTCGGTTACCTAAAAGGCAAGCCAACCGTCAACGGAGGCGTCTTGTTCGGTCCTGCTACGGCATTTCAAGAGATGTGGTCAGAGTTTCAGAAACACTGCCACAGCTTCAACGTATTTGGAACCGACCAGCTGCTGGTGAACAACTTCGTGTACCGAAACGGATTTGTGCAGTTAGATAAAAAGTATAATTTTGTCATCATGGCGATGAAGTCGCAATTCCGCATCCGCGAAGGCGTCTTCTACCTGCAGAATGGTGACGTGATTCCGGTGGTCCACAATGCGGGTATGCAATCGCTGACGCGGTGTATTTGGAAATTTGGGTATGGAAAAGATTGCAACAAGCGAAAGTGGCTTACGCCATTCGTTCTACATACCTACTTCCGCATATTGAATTTTTACAAACGCTTACGGTATGGCAGCTAGATGCTTGGCTAAGAACGTGCCGTTGTGAGGAGTAGAGAGTGCCTAAAATTGCCAACGTGTTGAAGCTTAGCCATCCGATGCTTCGCTTTGTGGTCGGACGATTCATGTTCCCGCCACGCATCAACTACTTAGAAAAGTGTCTCGTAAAGTACATGGCCTCCGGGCAAGACGCATTAGACCTTGGCGCGGGCGACGGGAAACTGGCTGCACGGTTGTCCGAAAAAACAGGCGTACGTTTTGTCGGATGCGATGTCGTCCTGCAGCCACAGCCTGAGATTGAGATCCTCGCCTACGATGGCGAGACCTTGCCATTCGAAGACAACTCCTTCGACAGCGTCATCCTAGTCGACATGCTTCATCACCTCGTCGAGCAAGACGCATTATTGCGCGAAGCCAAACGTGTTTCCCGCAAACAGATTTTGATCAAAGATCATTATTGGGAGAATCGTTTCGACTGGGCGGCACTTGTCTTCATGGACTACATAGGCAATG
>JAJDEE010000234.1 GCA_029259975.1 Planctomycetota bacterium | reverse complement strand
GTTCATGCCGATCCCCCAGAAAAACGAGAGCCGAGGGCAGAAAGTATCCACATCCATTCCAGTCTCTACGCCAGTTCGCACATACTCTAATCCGTCAGCCAGCGTGTACGCCAGCTCCAGATCTGCCGTTGCCCCAGCTTCTTGCATGTGGTAGCCACTGATGCTAATGCTATTGAATTTTGGCATGTACCGGCTAGTGTACTCAAAGATATCCGCGATGATGCGAATGCTTGGTTCGGGAGGATAGATGTAGGTATTACGAACCATGAATTCTTTGAGAATGTCGTTTTGAATCGTGCCGGCGAGATTCGATTGGTCGACACCTTGCTCTTCGGCGGCGACAATGTATAGCGCCATCACCGGCAGTACCGCTCCGTTCATGGTCATCGAGACGCTCATCTTGTCGAGCGGGATGCCATTGAAGAGCGTGCGCATGTCGTAAATGCTGTCGATGGCCACGCCTGCCATCCCGACGTCGCCAGCGACGCGCGGGTGATCGGAATCGTAACCACGATGGGTCGCCAAATCGAACGCAATGCTAAGACCTTTTTGGCCAGCAGCCAAGTTCCGTCGGTAAAATGCGTTGGACTCTTTGGCTGTCGAAAAACCGGCGTATTGTCGCACCGTCCAGGGTCGCTGCACATACATTGTCGCGTAGGGTCCGCGCAGAAACGGCGGCATTCCGGGCATCGTGTCGAGCTGATTGACGTCTTTCAGGTCGTCGGCTGTGTAGAGCGCTCGTACGTCAATTTTCTCGGGAGTGTGCAAAGTGAGATCGTCGATCGCGTCGCCGACAGCAGCTTGCCAGGATTCGAGTGTCGCCTCCCCGGAAGCGTCACCACACGACGACCCACGCAGTGAGATGTCAGCAAAGTTAGGTACCATTTTGTTTGGAACGGGGGTCATGCCGTCAAAACTCCTTCTGCTTCGAGAATCTCACGCAACGAGGCCAGCACATTGCACGACACGAAGATAAAACGATCAACACCCGCAGATCGCCAAGCTTCTTCATTCGGCCCCGGCTTACCGGCTAGCACGACCGTGCGAGCGCCGGCTGCTTTTAATTTGGGTGTGACGTCAGAGACAAACTCAGGGTAAAGCTTGTCGGAGGAGCAGATTACTGCGATGGTCGCTTTGCTTTCCATAAAAGCGTGCGTCGCAGAATCGGCATCTTGGAAACCCTCGTTGGTGATTACCTCAAAGCCGCCAGCCTCAAAAAATCCCTTCGCGTAGGTCGCGCGCGCCGTGTGATGAGCGACGGGCCCCATGTTTGCCAGAAAAACGGTAGGTCTTCGCCCGTGTTTCGCCTGCCAGGCGTCTCCCGCGTCGCGGAGTTCTTCGAATGGCTGCGCAAACCGATGCATTACGAGTGGCGAGATGCTGGTCGTCTTTTGATGAAAATCAAATGCCGTTGCCAACTGGCCGAGCGTTGCGCCTTCGGAAGCCGCTTCGATAGCTGTGTTGACGGTCAATTGAGAAAGCGTACCTTGTTCACTTCGTAGTAATTGGACTCTTTCCGCAGCCGATTCTCGCAATTCCTGCCAATCGAGTGGCGGATGCTCGAGTGGCCCTTCGTTCAAATTGGGGAACTCGCTGATACCCGTGATTCCCACTTTGCGCGTCGCGATATCTTTCGCACGGAGAGCAAATGCAAAATCGATTTGTTCGGCGACCCAACCACTCTGTAGCGCCGCACTCATGCCGCCTTGGCGTTCGATCTCTTGAAGGATCTCCCAGGCCTTTTCTGCCACCTGATCGGTTAGACTCTCCAAGAACCAGCTCCCTCCAGCAGGGTCGATCACGCGATGCAGGTGCGATTCTTCTTGCAGGATAATGCCAGTGTTTCTTGCTACTCGCCGACTAAATTGGTCGGAGTGGCCCGTTGTGTAGTCGAACGGCAACGAGGTGATTGCTTCGGCGCCGCCGATACCAGCCGCAAAGACCGCGACCGTGTTGCGTAAGAGGTTCACATAGGGATCGTGCCGGGTGAGTACACGCTCGCTTGTTCGTGCATGAACGTGCATAGCAGCCGCTTCCGTCGAGCCACCGCAAGCGGCTACGACGCGTGCCCAAAGGCGTCGACCTGCTCGTAACTTGGCAATCGAAAGGAAATGATGTGTGCCTAGACTCATCCGAAAAAGAATCTGCTTCGCGGCTTCGTCAATCTCCATGCCAGCGTCAGTCATCGAACGCAGGTACTCGACCGCAGTTGCCATCGCGAACGCTAAGTCTTGCGCCGCTGTCGCTCCCGCATGATGGTGGGGCGAAGTATCGACTCCAACGGCAGTTACCCGTGGCGTATTCTTCGAGGTCCACTCGGCGAGGCTCGACATTTGAGCCAGCGCCGTCTCCAAGGAGACGGGCAAGGTACCCTCGCGAGCGAGAACGGCGAGCGGGTCGGCGTTGAATGCTCCTCGCACTTCGGTTAGTAAAATCCCACGTCGCTGCCAGAGGGCAACCAGTAATGCCGCAGCGGGGAGGAAAGCTGCGCCGGCTTCAAGGCTGACTCCGATCATCGACAGCTCGACTTTGGCTAACGCTTGTTCCAGATCGTCAACATGATAGGCCATTAGCCCTTCGTGGGCCACGAGATCTGCTGCGCGCTGGTCGTCTGCATCGAATCCAGACCGTGCTGCCCGATCAAATACTAATTCTAGCGAGGAGACGCCACCTTCCAAGTCCTCCAGGATAGCTTCGTTGGCTAGCTTGGGCTGGGGCGTGGTGTGCTGCTGCCGCAGATCCCAGCCAGTTCGCACCGTACCCTCTGTGCTTGTACCACGAACAAAAGGGGGCAAACCAGGCAGCCCCGATACGTCGCCTTCACCTAGCTGATCTTTGCGCGTGTAGACCGGTTGTAGG
>JAJDEE010000233.1 GCA_029259975.1 Planctomycetota bacterium | reverse complement strand
GAAAGCGTAGGATAGGCTTCTAGCCTGTCGTTTAAAAAATTACAGGTATTTTGCATGGACGGGCTAGAAGC
Source organism: Planctomycetota bacterium (assembly GCA_029259975.1). Taxonomy (GTDB): domain Bacteria; phylum Planctomycetota; class Planctomycetia; order Pirellulales; family Lacipirellulaceae; genus Bythopirellula. The sequence continues at coordinate 5,914 of JAJDEE010000233.1, read as the reverse complement.
CTATCCTACAGCGATTACTGTACCAAACCGCGCCCGTCGAGCCAATTCTCCAGCAGGTCGGGCCAGCGGTCTACGGACTTTTCGCCGCGGAAGAATCCGAAGCCGTGACCACCAGTTTCGTAGACGTGCAGCTCGGCGGGCACGCCATGCTTGCGTAGTGCCCGGTAGAACAGCAAGCAATTGTCGACCGGCACTGCATCGTCGTCGCTGGCGTGTACCAAAAATGTCGGGCCTGTTGCTTCGCTGACCTGCAATTCGTTCGACAGCTTTTGAACGAGTCCGTCGCTAGGTGTTTCGCCCAGCAAATTATTTCTGGTGCCTTGATGCGTAATGCCTTCCCGCATCGAGATCACCGGATAAATGAGCACGAGGAAGTTGGCTTGGCAACTAACGCGATTGAGAGGATCTTTGGCTGTTGCATCACCCTCGTCAAAGTGTGTGCCGGCAGTCGAGGCGAGATGTCCACCGGCAGAAAAACCGGCGATGCCGATTTTTTCGGGATCGATTTTCCATTCTGTCGCGCGGCTACGCATTAAGCGCAGCGCGCGCTGGGCATCGTTGAGCGGAATGGGATGTTGGTGCTGACCGCCGCCGTGGCGATATTTGAGAACCGCTGCGACCAGGCCACGGGTGCAGAACCATTTCGCCAGGTCGTGTCCCTCTTTGTCGATCGCCAGGCCGCCATAACCGCCTCCTGGGCAAATGACTATGCCTGCCCCAATATCCTCTTGCACCTCGGGTAAATATAAAGTGAGCGTTGGTCGGCTTACGCCAGTAACTCGATCATTGTTTTCGCCACGATCTTCGAGTACCTCTTCGCCCTCGAATCCCCCAGAGCCTGGCGCAACGCTCGACCAGAGCGGAATCTCTTCGCTGCGAAACTCTTTGGCAAGTCCGAGCTGGGCAAAAGTCCCAAGAGCGAAAATCCCAAGACCACATTTCCCTAAAATGGGCCAGACTAGTGCGATTATCGCCTGCAACGGTAGTTTCGTGGCGAATTTGCTCATTTTAGTGATCCCGATTATCGTGGAGGGTGGCTTGTACTGCGTGTATTCTTGTCGATGCTTGGCGGCAAATAGAGGATTCTAGCAAAATCCGAGAGATTTTTTCAATTCCATGCGTGACAACTCTTGTTACTTTCGGCCTTTCGAGGTGCCATGCCACATAGCTCCGCCGCCAACGCCGAAATCCTATTATCGCAAGCTCTTGCTGGCTCAAGCGAGTGTTTTGGTCGACTGCTGCATGTTTATCGAAATTATCTAAAACTGCTGGTCGTTTCGCAAATGGAGCGAAAGCTGCAAAGGCGGGTCAGCCCGTCGGATGTGGTGCAAGAGACGTTCCTGGAGGCAAATCGCGATTTCCACCAGTTCCGAGGAACCTCCAGCGGCGAGTTTTGCGCCTGGTTACGGCGTATTTTGGTCAACAATTTACATCGTGTCGTAGAAAAACACGTACTGGCTGCCAAACGTGATGTGCGGCGCGAAGTATCACTCGAAAATATCGCGGCCAACTTGGAGCAATCGACAGCTCGTCTCGAAGCGATTTTGCCCGATGGCGGCACTTCGCCGAGCGGCAACGCCGAGCGTCACGAGATGGAGATCGCCCTGGCTGACCACTTGGCTGAGCTGTCGGTCGACTATCGCGACGTGATCGTGTTGCGGCATATCGAGTGTTTGTCCTTCGAGGCAGTCGGGCAGCGAATGGAGCGATCGGCTGGAGCGGCGCGGATGTTGTGGTTGCGGGCGATCCAAGCGCTGCGCGAAAGGATGGAAGATTAGAATGGACAGCATCGGCAATAACGTAACCCAGTTGATGTCCTCGGCCACGGCATCTCTACCTGCAACGGACGAAGATCGGCTTGCGCAGATCATGGACGAATACCTTGTGTCGCTCGAACAAGCGACGCCCCTCGATCTCGACCATTTGATTGCCAAGCACCCCGAGTTTGCCGACGAAATTCATTCTATCGCCTCTAGCTTAGATCTGCTGCATCACGCAACCCACGAGATGCGACCGGACTCGCGAAAAACAGACAAACTTCCTGCGGGCACGAAGCGACTCGGCGATTTTGAGATCGGTCGCGAGATCGGTCGCGGCGGGATGGGCGTGGTCTACGAAGCGCGTCAGCTTTCGCTCCAGCGGCAAGTCGCCCTCAAGGTGTTGCCGTTTGCCGCAATGTGGGATCAAAAACAAATCGCCCGATTCCGCAACGAAGCTCTGGCGGCAGCGCAATTGCATCATCCGAACATTGTGCCCGTGTTTGCCGTTGGCCAGGAGCGCGGCGTTCATTTTTACGCAATGCAATTTATCGAGGGGCGCTCGCTGGATCAAGTGGTTCTGGAGTTGCAGCGGGCGGATGATGTTCGGTCGAAACCGCAAGCGTTGGCGTCCACCGCGTTGGGGCACACAACGAAAGCGGCCATCAATCTAACGGCGGGCGAGCCGGCGAGTGATTTCTCGGTACAACACTCCCGCGATCGTGCGGGGTATTGCCGGGCGATTGCCGAGCTTGGGCTTCAAGCGGCCGAGGCTTTGCATCATGCTCACGAGTACGGTGTGGTGCATCGCGATGTCAAACCGTCGAATCTGATAGTCGACGGCAGTGCGAAGCTTTGGGTCGCTGACTTTGGTCTGGCTCGAATTCAAAGCAGCCCGGGCATCACCATGACTGGCGACGTGGTCGGGACGCTGCGGTACATGAGCCCTGAACAAGCTGCCGGACAACACACGCTGGTCGACACCCGCACCGATATCTACGGCTTGGGTGCAGCGCTTTACGAACTGTTGACGCTGCAGGCCGCCTTTCCTGGCGAAGATCGCCACACGGTGCTACGCGACATCGGGGCCAAAGAGCCTGTGCCGCCACGAGCGATCAACCCTTCGATACCCGTCGATCTCGAAACGATCATCTTGCAAGCAATGTCGAAGTCACGCGACAGCCGTTACGCTACAGCTCAAGCCTTTGCCGACGACTTGCAGCGTTTTCTCGAGGGCAAACCAACCCTAGCACGCAGGCCGACGTTGGTCGACCGCACTGCGAAATGGGTCCGCAGACACCGCAATATGGTAGCGTTGGCGGCGGCGTTTCTGCTGACCATCACGATAGGTTCGACCTTCGCCGCACTGAAAATCGCCAGTGAGAAGCAGCGGACGGAAGTTGCCCTGTCCGAAGCAAAGCAAAACTTGGCGCGTGCCGAAGCGCACTTTGTCCAGGCTCGGCGGGTTGTCGACCGGTTTGGTATTCAACTCGCCGATCAACTGCAAGAGACGCCCGGCACCGAGCGGCTGCGGCAGCATCTGCTGGTCGAGACGCTCAAGTATTACCGCGATTTCGCCAAGCAAATCGAAGACGACCTCGACGTGCAAGATCAGCTCGCAATAACACACCTAAAAACGGGCGTCGTCACTGCTAAGCTAGGCGCCAACCGCAAAGCGTTGGCCGAGTACCAATCGGCCCAACAGCTTCTAGAAAAACTGATCGAGCAAGATCCCGGCAACACGCATTTGCAATCGCAGCTAGCCCTCGCCCGTAATAACATGGCTTTGTTGTTTGCAGCAGCGGGAGACTTTCAATCGGCCGAACGCGAGTACGACACCGCGATTGCTGCACAACAAAAGCTCGTCACTGACGCGCCCGACAATCTCAGTTACACAAGCCAGCTTGCCGAAAGCCATCTCAACTTAGGCACCTTGCTCGGTCAGACAGGGCAGACTCAGGTAGCAATCGATGCCCTAAATCGCGGGGTCACCGTGCTGCGTGCTGTGCATGATGCCATTCCAAACAATGTCGACCACGTTCGTAGCTTGGCAATGGCCTACAACAATCTTGGCTACGTTCAGCGCCAAGTCGACGCCGACCAAGCGCAACGCTCGACGCGCCAAGCCGTCGAGCTGTTGGAGCAAGTTGGTCGAAATTCTTTGGCCTCGGCGGAATGTGTTGCTGACCTATCGCTTTGCTACAGCAACTTGGCGGCGATCCAAGGCAACGCTGACCGTACTGACGAAGCGATTGCCTCGTATCGGCGTGCTATCGCGCTGCGCGAGTCGCTCGTTCGCAAGTCGCCCGGCGTGGTGCGCTATCGTAGCGAGTTGGCTGCAAACCTAAACAATTTGGCGCTGCTCTCCATCCGTACTGGCGACCCAACCACAGCAGGCGAATCGTTTGGCTATGCCAATCGGCTGTTCGCAGAGCTGCTTGAAGATTATCCCGCGCAGGCAGCCTACGCCAGCGGTTGGGCTGCGCTGCTGAACAATCAGGGCTTGGCCCTGGCCAACAATGATCGTCACGACGAAGCGATTCGGGCGTATGCTCAAGCTGTCGAAGTTCAGCGGCAGGTGTGGAAGCAGTTTCCCGCCACGCCTCTATTGCGTGACACCCTGAGCCGAATCTATTACAATTACAGTCAGTCGTTGCAGCAAAGTGGTCGCCCTGCCGACGCCATAGAACAAGCCCTAGCACGCCGCGATCTCTGGCATGGCAACGGTGACCGCCTGTTTAGCGTGGCGGTTGAATTGGCCCGAATCGCCGCGAGTGATTCGCCGTCGAGCAACGACCAGATAGAGGGTGCATTGATCGCCACACTAGAACTTGCCTTATTGGCTGGTTACCAACCAGAGACCAAACTCAGCGAAGATATTCGATTTCGCCCATGGCATGATCGACCTGCCTACCAAAAATTAGCAGCTACGCTTGCCGACAAACTTTTGACCAACACCTCGACCCAACAGACCTTTTGATGAAGCGCTGGACAAAAAAACGCCGCGATCACCAACACACACAGGCTCGGCCGAAGAGTCGCGGCAGCCGTGCGCGACGATTGGCGTTCGAACGCTGCGAAGACCGGATCGTCTTGTCGGGCAGTTCGCTTACGGTGCAGTTCGTCGGCTTGCCCAACGCGGGAGACGGCGGCTTCTTGGCCTTCGATTCGAGTAGATTTTTGCAGACGAAAGAAAACGACTTTTTGCTAGATGCCAACGGTTTCAGCCCAACGATGAACTTCTTCGATCTGGGTAATCTAGTTTCCGACAATATCGGAGGCGAATCGGATTTGTCGGGGCCAAAAACACTAGGACCTATCGTACCAGCTGATGATGCAATCGCTACGCAAGACGATGGAGTGAATCAAAACGCTAGCAGCGAGGATAGCCAAGATGACGCTTTACCGGGCTTGAGCGGAAAAACTTCTCGTTTTTCGGTCATCAACGATTCGATTCAGATTGTCGCGTACAGATCGAGCACCGCCACGAGCGCCAAGCGAGAAGGAGGTACGCTCGAAGTCGCTATCGCGATCAACACCACTCAGCGCGCCTACGAAACACAGCTGGCAGCAATCGTCGTCCACAATCTGAACCACGATGAAACCTTGCCGGTAGCTGCTCCACATCGAATGCAGCCGATCGTCGCAGAACTAGCTCGGGCGGTCGTCTTTGAAACCTTAGGGCAGCAGCCAGCGATTTCGACTGGCGAAGTCGATCATGTCACTAGCGAACAGTTACTTCAGACAACTCAAATTGCGCCGCTGACGTCAGAAACCGTTTCTTTGCGTCAGGACATCTCGCAAGCACACTACTCAACGACCAGGAAGGTCATTGCTGAAGAATCGGCAACCCACGACGACGAAAAACCGACGCTCAACGGCAAGTCGCATGCCAACTTCGCCGAGCGAGTGGACGATGAGCAGCAGGCCGCGTTCGCCTCGACCTATGCCCAATGGCCAGCGCTAGCCGCAGTAATTGCAGGCTACCTGATGGTCGACCGCAGCGTTGCCTCGACCGAGACGTCAGTGCAAAAACCCCTACGTCGAGGTCGGTGGCATGGCAAGCATTCTGCTAAACGCGATGGATAAGGCGAGCGGCAGGTAGGCATTTACCTGCTCCAACCGACATCCATTTCTGCCACAAACGAAGTGAACCA
>JAJDEE010000232.1 GCA_029259975.1 Planctomycetota bacterium | reverse complement strand
GCCTCACCGAGAGCAACTGCGTTTATCGTTATTCCACTTTGAGTAATCATTTCTCGTCCTAAACGAGTAGCTTTTTACGTTCGCCAGACCCCAACCACTGCTGGGTAATAGGTGCGCACGTCCCAGCCCGCGCCGCGTTTTTCTTTTCGCGCGCCGCCAGGTAGCAAGTCGAAATCAAACCGTTCGTCGGCTTCCACCATAAAAATACTCCCCGCTGGAGCATATTTCAGCATGTCGGTGATTAGCGACAGCATTTCGTCCTGCCGGTCGACGAAAAACGCGTAGGGCGGAGAACAAAACACAAGCCACGGAATTTCTGATCCCGCATTTGGCAGGTCGCGTTTCCCCCACAGAAACGCGCTGGTCATCAACAGCTCGGTGCGATCTTCGACGCCCAAGGCTGCGATATTCTGTTCGACCACGCGTGCGGTCGGAATATGTTTTTCGATGAACGTGGCGCTGTCTGCTCCGCGACTGAGTGCCTCTAATCCTAAAGCGCCCGTGCCAGCAAACAGGTCGATTGCGTGTTTGCCTTTGGTTTCCACGCTAACCAAATTAAATAGCGCCTCGCGAACGCGTTCCTTCATCGGGCGCGTGACGGCGTCGCCATGATAGGTGAGCTTGCTGCCACGAAAGTGCCCGCCGATGATGCGCAGCTCGGTGGATTCTTGCTGAAGGTCATGCTTTCCTTTTCGTTTTGCCATAATCCGAGTTTCGTAGGAAGTTGATTTCTTGCGCGTGAACCCAAAGAATCGCAGAGGGACGCAAATTTGCGCAGATGGTAAATAATGCCCCCAACCAAACTCTGCGCCCATTCGCGTTCATCGGCAGTTCCCTATTGGAAGGCCCTTCGATATGGACTGCAAGGGCCTTGGACAATAGGATTGGTCTGCTGCGTTAGCCTCCTTCGGCGTCGTGACGCGCCAATTATTCTGAGTACCACGTTTTATGAGGTTGTCTCCCATGTTTCGCTGGATTTTGATTTTTCTGTTGCTGGTGACGACGCAGGTTTCAACTTCGTCCGCTCAAGCACCCGCTGCTGCGAAAGCTGTCAGTCCGGCTGCTACTGCTGCAAAACAGGTGTTTGAACAGCTCCAAAAGCAGTGGATGGATTTGTACGTCCAACTCCAAAAAAAGACCCAAGAAAAAGGCTCGGGCAAGAAAGGCCGTGGCAAAATCGACTATGAGGTTGATGAGCTGACTGAGCAGATCGAGGGCATGGTCGACAAAATTGTCACCGCCGGGCTTGACGCACATCGGGCCGGGCTAGACAACGATTCGGGCATCAACAACACGCTCATCGCGATTGCCGGTTTTTATGTCGCTGGTGATGCCAAGGGCGATGGGGGCGACCAATACGAAAAGGCGCTGCCGCTAATCAAGTCGATGCTCGACGCGGGACTCGGCAATACAGCCAAAGAGCTGTGGCTGTGGGGCGGCGTCAGTGCGTTCAATCTCAACGATTTTGCTTTGGCAGAGCAGTATTTTGGCCAAGCACGAAATGCAGGCCTGTTGGGCATTCGCCCGCCTGGAAAGGGGCAAGGCGATCCACTCAATCGCGTTTGGCAATTGGCAAAATCGCAAAGCGAGGCATTACCAGCAACCCATCAAACATGGCAAAAAGAGCATCGCCTCCGCGCACAAGAAGCCGCCGCCGACAACCTGCCACGCGTAAAATTTCACACGACACGCGGTGACATCACTCTCGAACTCTTCGAAAACGAAGCGCCGCAAGCAGTCGCTAATTTTGTTACTCTTGTCAAATCGGGGTTCTACGATGGCGTCATCTTTCATCGAGTGCTGCCAGCGTTTATGGCCCAGGGCGGCGATCCGCAGGGTACCGGTAGTGGCGGGCCGGGGTATAGCATTCGTTGTGAATGTTATGAAGCTAATTACCGTAAACACTTTCGCGGCAGCATGAGCATGGCCCACGCGGGTCGCAATACTGGAGGTTCGCAGTTTTTCTTGACGTTTGTACCGACCAGCTATCTCGACGGCAAGCACACCGTGTTTGGTCGAGTGATTGAGGGCATGGACGCAGCATCCTCGCTCAAGCGTCGTGACCCCAACAGCCGTGGCCCCAAGCCGGCGCCCGACAAAATCATCAAAGCGCACGTGATTCGCGATCGCGGGCATGAGTACGAGTTTGAAAAGTTGCCGGCTAGGTAGGCTAAATTGCCTTCAAATATCGCTGAAGGCACAGTAAACGAGTATTTCTACTCCGCTTTGGCTCCTTGACCAGCGCTAGCGACTACGTTACTCTAGTATTCTGATTATCGATTCTGTTGACGCTTGGTATCGTTAACGATAATTCTAGATGCGGCAATATGTGCGATGGCTTTTCAGCCTTTGCCCAGCGTCAATTGCTTGAGACGGTTGCGCGATATCTGCGCGCGACTAGGCAAGCCAGATGTGGAAAACCGCGTGGGAAACCGCGATTTAACAAAGCACTATACGATGCAACTAAAATCTCTACGCATATTTTGCGATGTCGTTCGTCGGCGTAGCTTTTCGCGCGCCGCCGATGACAACAGCATTTCGCAATCGAGTGCCAGCCAAGCGGTCCATCAGCTCGAAGAGCAGCTTGGTGTGCAATTGCTCGATCGCTCGAAACGCCCGTTCGTCTTAACGACCGAAGGCGAACGCTACTACGATGGCTGCCGCCAGCTTGTCCGGCAGTACGCCAAGCTCGTCGACGAAGTTCGCACGCTGCACGACGAAACAGCCGGGCGGCTCAATGTTGCTTCGATCTACTCGGTCGGACTTGCACATATGAGCGCGTTCATGCGCAAGTTCTCTGCAGCGTATCCCGACGCTCAAGTACGGCTGGAGTATCTCCACCCCGACCGAGTGGCCGAAGCCGTCGAGAATGGCGAAGCCGACTTAGGGCTGGTCAGCTATCCAGAGGAATCTCGCCAATTACACGCACTTCCCTGGCGCAGCGAGTCCTTGGTAGTGGTTTGCCACCCAAAGCATCGATTGACGAAGCGGTCATCGGTGCCGCTTGCCGAGTTGGCTCACGAATCGTTTGTCGGTTTTGAATCAGGGCTACGAATTCGCGCGGAGATCGACCGACTGTTGATGGTCAACAAGGTCGATGTCAACATCGCAATAGAATTTGACAATATCGAAACTATCAAACGTGCCATCGAAATCAACGAAGGCATCAGCCTATTGCCCGAGCCAACGGTGGCATGGGAGACCTCTTCGGGCTTACTCGCCAAAATCCCACTAGCCGAAGCGTCCATCGAACGTCCGCTGGGCATTATTCATCGACGTGACCGTGCAGTCAGCCCGATTGGCAACCAGTTCATTCAAATGTTGCAGTCAGAGTCGGAGTTCCGCGCCGCACCGATAGAATCGCCGATCATGAGTCTCCGCGAAACGTACACTCGCGTGGTTTGACCCGCACAATTATCGAAAAAATGCAAACAGATAAGAAACACTAAGAGCCTATCCCAGAACCCTCGTGGAGGCGTCCAGCGGCCAAGAAAGCTGGCACTTTCAAGCGGTTTTGGGACGCGCAGCAAAGTTTTTTGGAATCAATCGCTATGGAAAACAGAAACCTCTTTCCCTCGTTTCCGCCTCAGCAAGGCCTATACGATTCTGCGCACGAACACGATTCGTGCGGTGTTGGTTTCGTAGCGCATATCAAGGGCGAGCCAAGCCATCAGATATTGCTCGACGCCGAGGAAATCTTGCGCAACATGGACCATCGCGGCGCGTGTGGCTGTGAGGCAAACACAGGCGACGGTGCTGGGATGTTGACCGCTTTGCCGCATAAGTTTTTAAGGAAGGTCGTCAAAGCCGATCTCGGCATCGACTTGCCGGCAGCCGGTAGCTTTGCTGCAGGCAATGTCTTTCTGCCGCAAATCGAAGCCGAACGCGAAAAGTGCAAAGCCGTGTTCGAGGAGCTGGTCGCTGCACACGGTCAGAAGCTACTCGGTTGGCGCACTGTGCCGACTGACAAAAAGGCAGCCAACATCGGCCCGACCGCCCGGGCTGGCGAGCCTGTCATCGAACAGCCGATAATCGCCACTGCTGGAGGTTTGAAGAACGACGACTTCGAGCGCAAGCTCTACCTCATTCGCAAGCAAGCAAGCCACCGCCTTCGCACGGATGAGTCGCTCACCGAAGCGAAGATGTTTTACGTCTGTTCGCTATCGACCAAGGTGATCATCTACAAGGGGATGCTCACGACCGAACAGTTGATCGCTTACTTCCCCGACTTGGCCGACTCCGATTATATGAGCCATTTGGCGATGGTTCACTCTCGATTCTCGACCAACACGTTTCCGTCTTGGGATCGTGCCCAACCGCTCCGTTTCATGAGCCACAACGGTGAAATCAACACCGTACGTGGCAACAAAAATTGGATGCACGCGCGAGAAGGCATGGCCAAAAGCGAAGTATTTGGCGACGATCTCTCGAAACTCTTCCCCGTCGTCGAGCCTGACTGTAGCGACTCTGGTACTTTCGACAACGTACTCGAATTCTTGTTGATGAACGGCCGTACGTTGCAAGAAGCGGTGATGATGATGGTGCCCGAGGCGTGGCAGAATCACGAGACCATGTCCGACGAGAAGAAGGCGTTTTACGAATACAACTCGTGCCAGATGGAACCGTGGGATGGTCCTGCGTCGGTCGCCTTTACTGATGGCAAGTACATCGGAGCCGTGCTCGATCGCAACGGCTTGCGCCCTTCGCGTTACTACATCACCCACGATGATCGCGTCATTATGGCGAGCGAGGCGGGTGTGCTGCCAACGATCGCCCCAGAGAATGTCAAAACTAAGGGCCGCCTGCAACCGGGCCGCATGTTTTTGGTCGATTTCGAACAAGGCCGCATGATTCCTGACGAGGAATTGAAAAACGATTTTGCCTCGCGCCGTCCCTATGGCAAGTGGCTTGAGGAACAGCGCGTCAAGCTTAAGGACTTACACCCCGAACGCGAATCGCACGGTTATGACGAATCGACCTTGCTCACGCGCATGCAGGCGTTTGGCTTCACTGTCGAAACGATGAAGTTCATGCTGTTGCCACTGATTGCGGTCGAAAAAGACCCGATCGGTTCGATGGGCAACGATAGTTGCCTGGCGGTCCTCAGCGACAAGCCGCGCATGCTTTACGACTATTTCAAGCAGTTGTTTGCACAAGTCACCAATCCGGCCATCGACTCGATCCGCGAAGAAGTGATCATGTCGCTGGAGTGCTACATCGGACCCGAGCGGAATTTACTCGACACGAGCGAGCAGCACGCACATCGTCTGCGTGTGCCCCACCCCATATTGTCGAACGAGCAGCTCGCAGCCGTCCGCCACATGACCCAGCCAGGATGGAGCACCAAGACACTCGGAATAACTTGGCCGCGCAGCCACGGCGCAACTGGAATGGTCAAAGCGCTCGATCGCTTGTGTCGCGAAGCAGAAAAAGCCGTCGACGCTGGCGAGACGACGCTTTTGCTATCCGATCGCGAGATGCGTGAAGGGCGCGTGCCGATCCCAACACTCTTGGCTGTTGGCGCGGTACATCAGCATTTGGTGAAGCAGATGAAGCGGACTTGCGTCGCCTTGGTTGTCGAGACTGGCGAAGCGCGCGAGGTGCATCACCATTGTTTGCTGATCGGCTTTGGCGCCGATGCGATCAATCCCTATCTTGCCTTCGAAGCACTATGGCAAGCGAGACGCAAGGGACTGCTCGGCGAAAGTATTGAAGAATCGGTTACCGAAGTCGAGTCGGGCGAAGGCCAGCTCCACCCCGCCGCCGACCGCAATGCCGACGCGACGCTTGGTTCGCCAGTGACGCAAGCCGATCACGATCTCGTCGCGACTTACATCAAAGGTGTGGCCAAGGGAATGCTCAAAGTGATGGCCAAGATGGGTATCTCAACGCTGCAAAGTTACAAAGGCGCACAAATCTTTGAGGCAATTGGGTTACGCGACACGGTAGTCGACCGTTGTTTTTCCGGCACCGCCAGCCGTGTGCAAGGTTGCGATTTCGAGCAAATCGCCGAAGAGTCGCTCCGCCGACACCGGCTTGGTTACCCCGAACAAGAAGTCACACGTCTACCAGTGTTGCCCAATCCGGGCGAATTCCACTGGCGAGCCGAAGGCGAGCGACACATGTGGGATCCACAGGGGATCGCCGACATACAGATCGCCGCGCGCACCGGCGACAAAGACGCCTACAAGCGTTTCTCCGATCACATCAATCAAGACTCACAAACTCGTTGTCAACTGCGCGGCTTGCTCACCTTTAAGACGGGCACCAACGGCGGGCCCCTATCCACGGACTCCATAGCGATCGACGAAGTCCAATCTGCGCAAGAAATCGTCAAACGATTTTGTACTGGCGCAATGTCGTTCGGCTCGATTTCGCCTGAATCGCACGAAACGCTCGCCATCGCGATGAACCGTCTCGGTGGTAAGAGCAACACGGGCGAAGGGGGCGAAGACCCGGTGCGTTTCAATCCGCTGCCTAACGGCGACTCCAAGCGTTCGGCAATCAAGCAAGTTGCCTCCGGTCGATTCGGTGTGACGATCAATTACCTAACGAACGCCGACGAAATTCAGATCAAAATTTCGCAAGGCGCAAAACCGGGCGAGGGTGGCGAGCTGCCAGGTCGCAAAGTCGACGAGAACATCGCCCGCATACGTTACTCAACACCCGGTGTTGGGTTGATTAGCCCGCCGCCTCACCACGACATTTACTCGATCGAAGATCTCAAGCAACTGATCCACGATCTAAAAAACGCCAACCGGGCCGCCCGCATCAGCGTCAAGCTGGTCGCCGAAGTGGGCGTAGGCACGATCGCCGCCGGTGTAGTCAAAGGTTTTGCTGACCATGTTTTAATTTCAGGTGATGGCGGTGGTACAGGCGCGTCGCCGCTGACGAGCATCAAGCACGCCGGTCTGCCCTGGGAATTAGGCATCGCCGAGACGCACCAGACATTGGTGCTCAACGACTTGCGTAGCCGTGTCGTGTTGCAAACCGATGGTGGGCTGAAAACGGGCCGCGATGTCGTGATCGCCGCGATGCTTGGCGCCGAAGAGTTTGGCTTTTCGACCGCCCCGCTCATCACGCTCGGTTGCATCATGATGCGAAAGTGCCATCTCAACACCTGCCCTGTCGGCATCGCGACACAAGACCCCGAGCTGCGTAAGAAGTTCGCTGGCAAGCCAGAGCATGTCGTTAACTACCTGTTTATGGTCGCCGAAGAGGCACGTGAGCTGATGGCGGAACTTGGCTTCCGCACCATTGACGAGATGGTCGGTCGCGTCGACTGCCTCGAAACGAACGCCGCGATCAAGCATTGGAAAGCCGATGGCCTCGACCTCACCAGCCTGCTCTCGCCGATCGAAACACCGTATCCCAACGCGGATCGCTATTGCACACGTGGTCAAGATCATGGACTCGAGCTGTCGCTCGACATTCGCACGCTGCTCGACTTGGCCAAGCCTGCGCTGGAAAAGGGTGAGCAGGTTCGCGAGGAGCTGACGATTATCAATACCGATCGCACAGTTGGTACGATTTTGTCGAACGAGATCTGCAAAAAATACGGGGCGGACTGCTTGCCCGACGATACAATCCACTTCAAATTCAACGGCTCCGCTGGCCAAAGCATGGGCGCGTTTCTCGCCCACGGCGTGACGCTTGAACTCGAAGGCGACGCGAATGACTACATCGGCAAAGGCCTTTCGGGCGGGCGAATCATCATTTATCCACCGAAGAATTCGACATTCGCTGCCGAAGAAAACATCCTCGTTGGCAATGTTTGCCTGTACGGTGCGACAAGCGGCCAAGCCTTTTTCCGTGGTCAAGCGGCCGAACGGTTTGCCGTTCGCAACAGCGGAGCGCAAGCCGTCATCGAAGGCGTCGGCGACCACGGCTGCGAGTACATGACCGGGGGACGTGTGGTCATCCTCGGCCCCACCGGGCGCAATTTTGCAGCGGGCATGTCGGGCGGTATCGCCTACGTGTGGGCGCCCGACCGCGAAAAGTTCGAGGTCGACTGCAATCACGGCCTCGTAGGCCTGGAATCGATCGTCGACGAAGACGACATCGTCGAGTTGAAACAATTGATCGAACTACACCAAAACTACACCGACTCGACCGTCGCAGCAGACGTGCTAGACCGCTGGGACGAAACGTTGGAGCAATTTGTCAAAGTCATGCCGACGGATTACAAGCGCGTGTTGGAAGAAAGAAAGGCGAAAGCGCACTTGGCGAGGGAGCTAGTTTAACAAAAAGACTCACGCAAAGGCGCTAAGACGCAAAGAAATGAAAGATGGTATAAATGCATGAGAACCCGATATCTAAGGAGATTGTCGACGCGGCATTCAAGATTCATACCAAACTTGGACCTGGGTTGTTGGAGTCAGTCTATGAGATCTTGTTAGCTCATGAGATAAAGTGCCGTGGCCTACTAATTAACTTTAACGAAGAACTTATCCGCAATGGAATATCACGCGTTGTAAACGGCTTGGAAGAATAGGGACTTTCTCGTTGGTTTCTTTGCGTCTTAGCGCCTTTGCGTGAGACTTTTTACTACTTGCTACATCCAAATCCAAACTCAACTTGAATCTATCATGGGCAAACCCACCGGCTTCAAAGAATACCAACGACAAACTGTCCCCTATCGCGATCCCGTTGAGCGGGCCAGCGACTTCTTGGAGATCTATACCGATCCGCTGGAAGAGCATCTGCACACGCAGGGCGCGCGCTGTATGGACTGTGGAGTGCCGTTCTGTCAATCGAATACGGGCTGCCCGGTCGACAATCTGATTCCCGAGTGGAATGACCTCGTCTATCAGGGGCGCTGGCAAGACGCACTCAACCGATTGCATAAGACCAATAACTTTCCCGAGTTCACTGGTCGTGCATGCCCCGCGCCGTGCGAAGGGTCGTGCGTCCTTGGTATTACCAACCCGCCGGTAACGATCAAAAATATCGAGAACGCGATCATCGACCGCGGCTTTGCCGAAGGCTGGGTCACCGCGCAAGAGCCGCCTAACCGCACTGGTAAAAAAGTCGCTATCGTAGGTAGTGGCCCCGCCGGACTAGCCGCAGCGGCGCAGCTCAACAAGGTCGGGCACTCGGTCACGGTCTACGAACGGGCCGACCGCATTGGTGGGCTGTTGATGTATGGCATTCCCAACATGAAGCTCGACAAAGGTGTCGTCCAGCGGCGTGTCAACCTGCTTCGAAAAGAAGGCATCGAGTTTGTCACCTGTGCCCACGTCGGTCTGGAAGAAGATTTTGAGCCAGGTCACATGACACAAATCATGCAGGAGCGCGGCTGCAAGATGCAGTTTATCGACCCCAAAGAGCTGCTCGGCGACAACGATGCCCTGCTGATCGCGACGGGGGCGACCAAGTCCTTCGACCCTACAGGTCGCTGCCCAGGTCGTGAGCTGGAGGGGATTCATCTTGCGATGGATTTTTTGGCTCGCAACACCAAAAGCCTGCTCGACGGCGACATTTACAAAGCCGAGCAAGCCGATGGCGAGTACATTTCGGCCAAAGGCAAGAACGTCGTCGTGATCGGCGGCGGCGACACTGGGGCCGACTGTATTGGCACGTCGCTGCGTCACAGAGCGACGAGCATCGTCAATTTTGAACTGCTAGATAAACCACCCGCCGAGCGTGCTGAGAACAATCCCTGGCCGCAATGGCCGCGCGTCTATCGCGTCGACTATTCGCACGCCGAAACTGCTGCCTGCTTGGGCGAGGATCCGCGCCAGTACAATGTGCTGACCAAAGAATTCATCAACGATGGCAGCGGACATCTTAGCGGCGTGAAAACCGTTACCGTCGATTGGTCGAAGCCCGTCGAGGGCGGGGCACCGTTCAGCGAAGTCGAAGGCAGCGAAAAAATCTGGCCTGCTGACCTCGTCTTTTTGGCCACCGGCTTCGTCGGCCCCGAGCTACAAGTCGGCGAGCTACTCGGCCTCGACACGCAAAATCCGCGTGGCAACTGGAAAACTTTTGCCGCCGAACACGGTCAATTCGTCACAAACGTCGAAGGCGTTTTTGCCGCCGGCGATTGCCGCCGAGGCCAGAGCCTAGTCGTCTGGGCCATCAACGAGGGCCGCGGCGCCGCCCGCGCAATTGACGAGTACCTCATGGAGACAACGCTGCTGTCGGCTCCAGGGCTTAATCTACCCCAGCAGGTGGTATAGGGCTTGTAGGTATTTACCTGCCCCAACCGACATTCATTTTTGCCACAAACGAAGTGAACCACAACGACACGACGGACACAACGTAGATTTTACGTTGTGTCCGTCGTGTCGTTGTGGTTAATTGTTAAGCAATTCTTTCGCCATCAGGTAAATTCTCAACTGCCGCTCGCCTTACGGCAATCGATAGCCCAAGGTCAGCCAACCTTCGTCGCAGTCGAGTTGCTGTAAGTGTAAGGTTTGCTTCTCGCCATTTGCACTAGGTAGTTTGATCGGCGGTAATGGAATTTCCTGCGGAAAACCGCCCCCTTCGGCGGCACGCTTGTTGATGTTCTCTTCTAGGTTCTTGCGTACGCCAACCTGCTTGGCTGTGAGTTTGTCGTCCCAGCGTGGATCGCCAAACCATTGTGGGTCGAAGCCGGTTGGCAAGGCTTCGATACCACCCTCGCGACGCAGGACAACCTGATCGCCCTCCTGAACAATGAGGTAGCTCACCAAAAAATCCCAGTTTTTGCGTACCGACTCTTCGCCATCCTCGATTGTTTTCAGCTCGGCAATTCGAATTCGTAGTGTCACTTTCTGGTCGTCAAGGCTAACGCTCACTGGATGCTCGTTGTTGAGAAGAAATGCCCAAGGCTTGAAGTCAGATTTTCCTTTTTGATTCTGCCCATCATCAACAAACTGCTCTTTCACCTTTGGGTTTGCGGCAGCTTTTTTGAGCCAAGCAGGAACATCGCCTTCGATTCGGGGAGGTTCCGATTCGTTGTCTTGCTGGATTTGCGCGCCTGCTAGCAAATGCGGCAGGAAATTATTCAGTGCCGATTCGTGGACTTGGAGTGTGAGATCGTTGTCGACGCGGGTGCCCGGTGGGTGCCGGTTCGTCGAAACTTGCTTGTAGGTCGCTAGCGTCGTTTCGATTTGGATGCCAGACGAGGTAGAAGCCATGTGCAGGTATTCGGGAAACATGCCGATTCGCTCCAGCGGCGGGTGGAGCTTGTTGTCGTAGTTCTGTCGGGCAGTGTACATTACCTCGACCACTTGGCGGTCGAACTTGGCGGCAACCTTCTGTTCGGCATGGCGGGCGGCAATACGCTCGGCTTGTGGCTTGCTCTCGGCAACTTTTTTGCGGGCGATCTTTTCGATCAGTCGATGGCCGAACTTGCCGCCCGTTTTTTTCACTGAACAGATGCGAGTTTTCGTACGGGCCGAAGCTAGGGCTGGCAAGGCGAGAAATCGCTCGTCACTGATTTGCAGCTGCTTGGTCGCTACGAAATCCGTCGAGCCAAGGCTGCTGATACGGACAGGCTTTTTAAAGCTGGACGTGTTCGATTGGATGTTGCCAGTGAGTTGTAGTTCCATAGCGATGTGGTTGTTCGACGGTAGCGTCGTTATGCCAAGCACGCCCGTCGAGTGAGCCACGCCGCGGACACTTGCCCCAAGAATAACGTCTCGGACCGACGTGGTTTCGCTCACCGGACGTTGGGCCAGCCGTTGCAAGGCGGCCAAAGAAACATTTGTCCAGATATTGGGGCGGTCAAACTTCGCACGAACTCGCTCGACCAGCTGTGGCGAGTCGCCCAATAAGTGGATCAAGCCTAAAACTTTGCCGATCTGACGTGTTGATTCGACAGTCGGGGTTTCTAAATTGCGAGTGATTTGCTTTTCGAGTTCCTGCAGAAAACTCGCATAGCGTGGTCTCGTGTCACGCCGCTGGCCCAAGGCATACCAAAGCGCTAGCTCCCGATAGCGTTCTATTGCGTTAGCCGTGCGGACGAATACTGGGTGCTCCAGCCCTGGCGTATTGGATCGCAAACGACGAGAAACTGCAGCGAGGTCTCGCAGCGATTGGCCCGTGATTTTGATGTCGTTGCTCAGGTGTGGCTCGAGTAGCGACCACTTTAGATAATCGTGCCAACCATGAGAGAATGAGCTGCCTAAGCCGAGACGGCTATCTAACCGCTGCACAGCGTTTCGCAATTCGGCGCGGACCGCCTTGAAACTTTGGTCGGTAAGCGGCTGATGATCTCCACGGCCTGCCCAAGCAAGTTTGGCGAGATCGTCAGCATATTGATTTTGCAACGCGCTGAGCCACGTTTTCAGTTCGCGACGCACCGCAGCAAAGCGATGTTTGTCGAGTCCGTTTGCCTCCGACTGATATTGCTGAAGCGCGCGCGTTACGATTGCTGGATCGGCCTGTTCGCCTAGGGCCAGTTGCTCGCGAAGGTCTGCCGACTTCAAATAGCTGCGCCATTTGTCGCCGTTTGCTTCCCCGCCAACCCACAGGTCGAGATCATCTAGGGCAGCAGTGAGCCGGGTAGCGTCGTCAGCAATTGCGCCGACTGCGATGTCCGAAAAATAGAATCCACTAAGAACCGTAGCAAACACCACGGCAGCAATTTTGTTTATGTGACGCACGATGGATAGACTCGGAAGGAGAGCAAAGGCTGGCAATATCGCCAGTATATTGCCCCTATCTTCTCTGTCCTACGCCAAATGGCCCGAATTTAGTAGAATAGCCACATTATGTGGCAAGCGGCTGACCACTACTCCTGAAACGAGTTAAAATACTCCTGATTATGCTCGCGACGCGACTTGGGTAGCCTTTCGAGGACGATTGGGTCGGCTGGCGTGCTGGCGTCGGTGGCCATTTGTTCCTTGATCGATTCGACGACTCGACCACGGAAATTCGGCCCGTCTGCCTCGCCGATGACCACGGCGGCTCCTTTGCCCGGCTTCTGCCGCACGCGCGAGTTGCGGAAGCCGACGTCGTTCTTCTCGTCAGGACGTGGGCCAAAGCCTCGGCCGGCTCCCCTGCCGTTGCCTGGCTTTTCGCCAAATTTATTGCCCTGGCAGGCCTGACACCCTTGCCCTTGGCACTCATTGCAACCGATCGCGTCTTTGGCCATCTGCAGCTGGTCCATCGCCATATCGAGTAGCTCGCCTTCGTCCATTTCTTGCTGCAACTGTTCCATCTGCTTCATCATCTGGTCGAGCGCGGCTTTTGCGCCTTGGGCGTCGCCTTGCTGCATGCACTGTTGGCACTCGCCCATTTTTTTTGCGAGCTGATCGAGCTTGTTCATCTGGTTTTGCTGCTGTTGCATTTGGTCGAGTTTCTGTTGCAGCTCGCCCGCCTTCGACAAGTTGCCCTGTTGCTTCTGTTGTTCGATCTGCTTCTT
>JAJDEE010000231.1 GCA_029259975.1 Planctomycetota bacterium | reverse complement strand
GGCATGAAAGCCCGAGGTGATTGGGCGCTCTGCGAAGGTGTCAACCACTTTATTCTTCACGTCTATATCCACCAACCGTGGGAGGATCGCAAACCGGGGGTTAACGCATGGTTCGGCACAGAGTTCAATCGTCATAACACGTGGTTCAGCGCCCAAAAAGCGTGGTTGGAATACTTGCGACGCAGTTGTTTTATGTTGCAACAAGGTACGCGAGCTGCCGACGTCGCTTATTTCATCGGTGAAGATACGCCCAAGATGACGGGGCTTCGGCAACCACCATTACCGCCAGGGTTCGACTTCGACTACATCAACGCAGAAGTCCTCCAAGAAAAACTAAGCGTTCGTGACGGAGTGTTAACGTTACCGCATGGCGCGACCTATCGGCTGTTGGTGCTGCCGGAGTGGCCGACGATGCGCCCGCGAGTCTTGCGCAGCCTACGCGACCTGGTGAAAGCTGGCGCTACGATACTTGGCCCGCCACCCACGCAATCACCCAGTTTGCGCGACTATCCCCATAGCGATAAAGTCGTGCAAGAGCTTGCTGACGAAATGTGGGGCGATGCAGATAGCCTGGAATCAGGCGAACGGCGTTTGGGAAAAGGAAAGATTATTTGGGGGAAAACGCTCGAGGAAGTCCTGAGAAACATGGATATTCTCCCCGCTTTTACGAGTGACGTTTCGCTACTTCATACGCAACGCGTCGTTGGTGATACACAGATTTACTTCGTTACGAATCCACACCCAAGAGAAGTCGTGACGACCGCTAGTTTCCGTGTGAGCGGGAAGGCCCCCGAATTATGGTGGCCCCACACGGGTCGCTCTGAGTCCCCCGCGATTTTCGATTTGGCAGGTAATTCAGTTCGCGTGCCGCTCCGACTGGGACCCCATGGTTCAGTGTTCGTCGTATTCCGAAAACAAGCAGAACCCGCTAGCCGCATCGTTTCGGTGGAACGCAACGGCAAGTTGCTGCTTGACCCAAAGCAACCCAATCGACTGGATGCCGATGGGATGCAGCTTATCATCAATAACAATGGCTCTATCGAAGCAAGAGATGGGCGTTCTGGCAACTACCGACTACAAACCGCCGACGGGAGTACGCATCGGCTGCAAATGGACTCGGTGCCTGCTCCAGTCCAGCTTACAGGACCATGGGAAGTATTATTTACCCCGGGCTGGGGCGCGCCAGAGCAGGTGACGTTCGCACATCTTTCAGATTGGACGCTGCGACCGGAGGAAGGAATCCAGCACTACTCTGGCAAAGCGTGCTATCGAAAAACTTTTATGCTGACAGAATCGATGCAAGACAAGCATCTTCGCCTCGAACTGGGAGAAGTCCGCGACCTGGCTACCGTACGTCTCAATGGGTTGGACCTCGGCACGCTTTGGCTTGCTCCATGGCATCTGGATATTACCGATGCCGTTCGGCCTGGTAACAACTTGTTGGAGATTGAAGTGGTGAACCCGTGGAATAATCGGCTCGTCGGCGACGCGAAATTGCCACGTGCCCAACGGGTCACTTTTCTAGCCAAGGATTCGGTTTCAAAAGAGGCACCGCTTTTGCCTGCCGGACTCATGGGACCAGTTACTTTACATGTAGTAGAACATGGGGAAGTGGAATAGGAATAGGAATGGCAGGCATAGAGACTCGATAGAGACTCGATAGAGAATCCCCCTGATGAGTGATAGCCGTCCATCTTGGACGATTGCACCTTTGCGTTTTACAGCGTTCACCTCGTTAGTTCGCAATCACGAAGGGCGAGGATAATTTTCGGGCGACTGAAACCAGGATGGCGCAGGAGGCAGTGGATCGGTGCGTTGGCGCGTAAGCCCTCGTTCCAACTCGTGCGCAGCGATTCCGTCCACCGCTTCGGTCAACTGCTTGAAAACCCCGGCCACCCGAGGCAGATCCTCCGCACGCACTTTGTCGATCGTGTCCTGTGGATCAAACAAGTAAAGTGGTCCACTAATGTGACAGACCGACGGGATCCCGGCCGTAAAGAAAGGTGCCGTGTCGCATGGTGGCTCAGGTCCGAAAAGATAAGGATCGACTGCCAACGTCCGACCAAGGTCCCATTTTTCGACCGCCTCGCGCAGCAGGCCAAGCAAACAGGGGCTTTGGTCAACGAACATCACGCGAAGCTCAGGTCTGCCGGTCAGCCGATATCCGCCTTGCCCGTCGGCCTCCACTTCCTCCGCGATGTGTTCGATGCCAAACGCAGCCACGGTTTTCTTCAGTAAGCCATCGCGATGCCGCTGGACAAACATACGGCTTCCAATGCCACCGTGAAAATGTCCCGAGGAAACAACAAAGACTAGATTCCGTTGCAGCTTCCTTGGCTTACGGCCGAAGTGCCGCGCCAACCAGAGGAGTACGGCCAGTCCCGAGGCATCTTCCACCGCCGAGGCCCAAGGGGCGTCGTGATGGGAAGCGAGGACGATTGACTCATCCCCTGTACCTGGTACGGTGCCGACTATGTTGTGTGAATCGATGTCCCGGGTAGTCCCAACGCTTTTGAGAAAGACGTGCGCACCGCGTTTCGCGTGTTCGACGACTACCTCGGCAGATTCCCTGCCAACCCAAACTGCCGGGAGCCCTTTCAGGTACCCGTCGTAAGGGATGTATTGCTCTGGACCATCGATTGGCGAATCACGGAGTAACCCTATAAGTCCTACCGCGCCGCGGCGCTCTGCTTCGTAGTAGGCGGCAAAGTTTTCAATGAGCCAGGTTGCCGTGTGCAGCGGTCCGTCTGGTACCGTCTGATCCGGGTCATAAACAAAGTGCGACCCAGACTTCAAAGCTGCCGCGGAAAGTTCGCCGAACCGAAAATCGACTACGGCAACTTTACCTTTCAAGTCGGCACATTCGAAATCGTCC
>JAJDEE010000024.1 GCA_029259975.1 Planctomycetota bacterium | reverse complement strand
TGTATCACAGCAGCAATCTGCTTAGTACCCTCATATCTCTGATAGCACGGCCTTATTCATTTTAACAACACCAAGGCTGACACGCGGGGGTGGGATACAGCACTAACAAATAATCAATAAAATCTTGTTCGATTTCTGGTTGGTAAAAGCATAGTTGGCAAAGCAATAACTGCTCGCCAAGAGCATCTGTAAACAATGGACGCCCTTGATCCCTGGGACGTTTGTAATTCTCTAAATACTCGACACCAACCCACATGCAATTCGCTTCGGGATGAATGTCTGTGTCACAAACAGAGCACCACGGATCAAGATCAGGGTACGCCTCTTCTGGCCAACTCATCACTAAAATCCTTTCCCGTTTCTGTTTGGATTAAATCGCAGGATCGAACCGAGCATACGCACCCAAGCCGTAAGGTGGATGCGTTACCGCTCCGTTGAAATCCCCGATCGGAGCCAATAGATCAAATAACGCAGCTTCTTGTTCTTTGGTAAAACGATCAAACACCCGCTGCATACTCAGTTCTCGCAACAGCGTATTGGCCTTTTCGGCCCGCTCAGCCGGGTGATCATGCTGAGAAACCAACGTGATCATTTCTAACCGCTGTTGGTATCTCAAATCTCTAATTTTCGCGTCGATATGCAACATCAAATTTCCTGATTAACCAATGGCAACCGTAGGTTCAGCCGCCGGTACTGGCGCTGCATTGTCATTGGCAGCGTGAAAAGCGGCCGTTTCAAGTTCGCGGATTTCTCCGTAGACCTGATCAATCAAACGACCCAGTGCAAGCGCGTCATCCGCACCAAAATTTGATGCGTATTTCACGTCTTCGCCCGCCTTGTACGAACGGGAGACAGTGAAGTTATAAAAAAGTCCTTTGCTGCCCTCGTTTTCCCAAATTGAGGCATGTAGAAACTTGTCTCTAAGGGATTTGATAGGCTTTCTCGTTTCGTTACTCATTTTATTTCTCCTTTACTCAGTTATGAAAACGACACATAGTGTCACGAACGCAAAACTTCTCCAAGAAAAATCTCTAACATGTTGATCTACTTCAACTAACGCTTCATCTTCATTTCGTCGACAAGCCCCTCGTGACCGCCTTCGATATGGATGGCGAGACGCCGATAGTGTTCCCTCATCGCCGCCGCTTTGCCATCCGCGACCTCTGCCTCTAGGCGTTGTTTAACCGCTTCGGGAGAAATAGTAATCCGACATCGTTTGGAACTTTCTTATGGTTTCATGCCGCCCGACGGGTTCAATCCTTGGGACTGACCCTGACCGGCCTGCATCGTGTCGAGTTGTTGGGAGAGCTGGCCGTAATGCTCGCGCATCGCCGGCGAGACTTCTGGCTTGGCTTGATCGCCGGCAGAAGCTTTGGCCGCCTGGCTTTGCTTGGTCGCTTGCAGCGAGGCTTGATGGTCTTTGCTCTTAGCGTAGGAATGTGCCCCAGCATCGACCCCGCCGCCTAATTCTGGGCTCGGCTTTAAGGCTGGATCCGGTTTCGATTTCTTCACCTGCTCGCTATCGACTTGCGGCGACTTCTCCGGCGCTTGTTTCTCGTCGTGAGCCTTTTCAAACTGCTTCATCGCTTCCCAACGCTGACGCTCTAGCGGCGTATCCTTCGCCCATTCGGCATTGGTCCAATGTTTGTGACCTTGCAGGGTCTTAAAGTGAAACTTGACCCAAAACCGCTCGTTATCAGAATTGAGAAGGCTAAAAGTGTGGCTGCCGTAGCCGTTGATGTTGCGGACCCCCACAGGCAGGCCACGGTCAGAAAAAAGAATGGTCACCTGATGCAACGACTCGGGCGACAGCGACCAAAAGTCCCACATCGCTGTCGGCGAGCGAAGGTTTGTTTTTGGGTGCCGCTTCTGCGTGTGGATGAAGTCGGGGAACTTGTACGGATCGCGGACAAAGAAGACGGGGGTGTTGTTGCCGACCAAGTCCCAGTTGCCTTCTTCCGTGTAAAACTTGAGTGCAAAACCTCGCACGTCCCTCTCAGCATCGGCGGCACCTGCCTCGCCGGCGACCGTCGAAAAACGGGCGAACATTTCGGTCCTCTTGCCTAGCTGGAGCGCCTTGGCTTTGGTGTACTTGGCGATGTCCTGCTCTATCGTGAGCGTACCATAAGCCCCCCAACCCTTGGCATGCACAGTCCGCTCGGCGATTCGCTCGCGGTTCTGATGTGCTAGTTTTTCTAGCAGCTGATAATCTTGCAACAATAGAGGCCCACGAGAGCCCGCACTCTGGGAGTTTTGGTTGTCGCCCACTGGTGTCCCAGCCGAAGTGGTTAGAGTTGGTCTTTCTGCCATATCCATGGTCCCTTCGCGTGAATGCTTGTGCGTGAGTCTTGCCAATATAGCCGGTGGTTGGCAATCGGGGAAATGTCTAAATATCAATCGAACCGACTGGTAATTGACTAGGAAACGGCATCCGTGGAGCTGAGTTGGCCGTCACCAATTGCTGACAACGTGTCAGCCGGAACGGTTCAGACGTTTCCACAGCAGTTTGTCGCACAACCTCGCGGGCAGGATGCGTGCCAGCAGCCAAGCCCGCCACCTATGTTTGTAAACAATGTACGATACCTTTGGGCGTGGCGTGCAAATGATCCGGTCGATCAACCGTGAAATCGTTTCTGCCGGAAGGGCCTCCCGTTGTGCCTCTCGCATAATTTCATCCGTATTTTCGATCATCGTCCTGTAAGGCGAATCGGCAAAGCGATCTAGCGAGCCGACATTCTTCTCCCATAACTTCGACTGTATTGGGCCAGGCTGGATTGACACGACATCGATACCAAATTTCATCAGTTCACGACGGTAGACCTCTCCCAGGCTTTCCTTCGCATGCTTGGCAACACAGTAGGCCCCGTTGATGGGCGTATTCAAGATTCCAGAGATCGAGGTAATATTGATAATTTTCCCTGGGGGGCCGAGCCGCCCAGAGTTCGGATCAAGCTCCGCTCCAAGGTGGTTTAGGAAAGCATTCGTCACATTTCGGGTGCCGATAGGCGAGTCAAACGGCCCCGATCATCCAGCTGTTCCTCGAAAATCACATTCAAGAGTCCCGCCAGAAACCACACATCGCTGCCTGGTCGGATGAAGTGGTGTTCGTCTGCGACTCGTTCCGTTTCAGTGCGACGCGGATCGATCAGCACAATCCGACCGCCACGTGATCGAATCGCTTTCAGTCGGTCGCCGATGCCTGGCGCCGTCATTAGGCTTCCATTGGACGCTAACGGGTTTGCTCCAATGATGAGCATGAAGTTTGTGCGATCGACATCGGGGACGGGGATCAACATCGAGTGTCCGAACATGTAGCTGGATGCGAAATGGTGCGGAAGCTGATCGACGCTAGTCGCTGAATACAACTGCGGCCGACCGATTGCGCTGATGAGGCTGCGATTGAAGAGCAGCGTTCCATAGTTGTGAACCGTCGGGTTCCCCAGATAGACAGCCATCGACTCACTGCCGTGGTTTCTACGAAGCGAGATTGTACGCTTGGCGATTTCATCAAAGGCAGTCTCCCATGAGACCTGCTCCCAACCGCCCGC
>JAJDEE010000230.1 GCA_029259975.1 Planctomycetota bacterium | reverse complement strand
GCTGAGTAAGTGACTTTTAGGGCAGTTTTTCTTCGGTTATGATTCTAGCTTAGCTTTCCCGCCAGCGTTTCTGCTCTCAACTGGGCGATCATTTCGAGCGTCGCCGTCTCGACCGCTTCTTGCCAGCGCGACTCGCCGAATCGCTCACTGAACTCTGGCCGCTTATGGGCGAAAATGATGCCTCGGGAGTTGTTGATGATTGCTCCTAGGCCGCGATGGTCGAAGGCGGGGGCGACGCCCTCGGCCGTGCCACCTTGGCTGCCAAAACCGGGGACGAGCAGCCACGTTTGAGGCATCGCGGTGCGTAGTTCTGCGATCTGTGCTGGGTAGGTTGCACCAACCACGGCGCCGACGATGCCGTAGCCGCGCTGTCCGCTAGTAAGTTGCGATTGCTTTTCGACATAGTCGGCGACGCGGCGATAGACGGTACCCTCGCTCAGTTGTTGATCTTGCAGCATATGGCTGCCGGGGTTTGAGGTTTTAACGAGTACAAACAGCCCTGCACCGCGTTCGCTGGCCACGTCGATAAACGGCTGCAAGCTGTCGGCGCCGAGATAGGGACTGACCGTGAGCGCGTCGGCTTCCCAGGCACTTTGGCCATCGCGACCCAAAAAGCCACGAGCGTAGGCTTCGGCAGTCGAGCCGATGTCATTTCGCTTGCCGTCGAGGATGACGAGTAGGCCCTTTTGGCGTGCGTAGGCGATTGTCTTAGCCAAGGCAGTCATGCCTGCGGGGCCACACTCCTCGAAAAAAGCCGCTTGCGGTTTGACGGCGGGCACTAACGGCGCGACCACGTCGATCACCTCGCGGCAAAATTTTTCGTAGACTGCCGCGCGCACAGACCGGTCGTCGGAGTTGCCGCTGGAAAGGCTGACTGGCAGTTGCTCCCAACGTGGGTCGAGGCCAACGAGAACAGGGGTGCCGGTACGTTTGACAGCGCTAGCTAGATCATCGCCAAAGTGTCGCAATTTGATATTTCCTACGTTAGCATGGAGGCGGTTGGATACGCATTCATCGTTTAGTCATATCGTGCCGCAGGCACTTTCGACAAGCCTCTTGCTTGGAGATGCCAACAACATGGCTGAGGTGAGTATGCTTCCTGTCCGGCAGGTCGAACCTCAGAGACCTCAGCGGGACACAGCGGAGACGGCCATTGTCCAAAACTCTCTGTGCCCCGCTGTGGCCTCTGTGGTAACATTCTTGCTATCGTAACGCCCCTTACCGTGCAATCAATCGTTTGAAATCTTGCGGAGATTCTTCGTGGAAGCTTGCCTACTTACACTAGCCATCGAACTGCCGGTTCCCGTAATCGCTGCCTTGCCGATTGTCAGCACGGTCGGCATTTTGGCGACGTTGAGTGGGATCTGCGCGTTTTTCTTTTGGTTGGAGAAAAGCACCGGCTGGCGGCTGTTTCAATATTTGCCGCCGCTGATCTTTATCTATCTGGTGCCTGTTATTTTATCGAACACGGGCGTCATGCCGACAAGCTCGCCTGTGTACGATTCGATGAGCAAGCTGGTGCTGCCGATGATGTTGGTGTTGTTGCTAATCAAAGTGAACGTCGGTGGTGCGGTTCGCGTGTTGGGTCGAGGCGTGGGCGTGATGTTGTTTGGGACATTGGGGGTGATGGTCGGCGCGCCGATTGGTTTGTTGCTCGTCAAACATTGGCTGGGGCCGGAGGCCTGGAAGGCGTTTGGCACGTTGGCGGGTAGCTGGATCGGTGGGACCGGCAACATGGCTGCGGTCAGCGAAATGATTGATACTGGCGATGTCGAGTTTGGTTTAGCTGTGCTGGGCGACTCGACGATCTACTTGCTTTGGCTGCCGATTCTGCTGGGGTCCAAAAAGTTTGCTGAGAAGTTTGCTGCCTTTACCGGAGTTGAGCATGATCGTGTCGAACGTATGGAGGCTGCTGCCGCTGCTGAACTGGCCGTGTCCGAGACCAAAGCTCCCACGACTCCCGACTTGCTGGCTTTGATCTGCATTGCACTCTTAGCGACGTGGGTTGCTGAACTGCTCTCTGGCCTGCTTCCGATCGTCGATCCCTATTTGAGCACAGGTACTTGGCGGATACTACTTATCACTGCGATCGGCATTAGCTTGTCGTTCACACGGATGAGCAACGTCCCTGGCAGTCACGAGCTTGGCATGGCTCTAGTGTATCTCTTTGTCGCGCGTATGGGTGCTATTGCCGAGTTGGATCGGGCGGCAGCGCAGGCGGTGCCGTTTCTGGTGGGCGCAACGGCTTGGATATTTATTCATGGCGCGTTTTGTGTGCTCGGCGCCAAGCTGCTCAAAGTCGATATTCACACAGCTGCCATTGCCAGCGCAGCGAACATCGGTGGAGCCGCCTCGGCTTCGGTCGTCGCTTCGCACCATCGGGAAAGCCTTGTGCCAGCGAGTATCTTGATGGCGCTGATAGGCTATGCGATCGGCAATTTTGCCGCTTACGCCACGGCCTTGTTATGCCGATTGGTGATGTAGAGGTATCGCTTACCTCTGTCGGTTTACCAAAGCCGTTTGCCAAAAGCAAAACTGTCGGCCCGTTTTTTGTCGTATTCTTCGTGTGCAGGATTGAAACTGCGGATGTCGACTGCTGGGACTTCGGCCTGCAAGAACCGGTCGTTGCCGAGGTAAAGGGCCGTATGGCGGATGCGGCCATTTGTGCCTAGAAAGTAGAGCGTGTCACCACGACGCAGGCCTGATCGATGCCAGCGAGTGCCTGAGAGGTGCCCGAGTAAAAATTGTTGGTTTGAGTCGCGTGGTAGCTTGGCGCCGGTCGCCAACATCGCTAATTGCACCAACCCTGAGCAATCGATTCCCTCGGAGGTTTTGCCTCCCCAGTGATAGGGTGTACCAAGCAGTTGCTTGCCGATATGGATGGCCTGTTCGATGCTTTCCGTCGGCGGGTTGGTTAGCTCGCAGGCGGCTGACGGGACTTCGACGACTTTGCCTGTCGGCAGCGCACACAGAATCGCGCCTTCTTTGCTGGGCAGGCGTTTTAGTAACGCTCCGGCGGGGAGTACCAAGCCAGAACTGAGCGTATGATCGGAAGTCATCCGTACGCCCTTTTCGGTTGGATAAAGATCAAAAGCAGCCGCATCGACTCGATAGACGTCGGCAGCTGCGACATAGCCGAGGTACCCTTCGCCACTATGCACGAGCAGGGT
>JAJDEE010000229.1 GCA_029259975.1 Planctomycetota bacterium | reverse complement strand
CATCGTCGTATCACCCGTTTCTGTTCATGGAGCGGCATATATTTATGCTAGTGTACCGTTCCAGTTAGAGGCATCGCCATAGTTAACCACATTGGGGCCAGGATTGGTAATATTCCCGACTGCATCCACCTGTGCTGTAATGGGGATCGAATCACTTCTGGTCGTGAACAACCACCATTCGTCGCCATCGGCTGTAACAGCTCCAGGCTCATAGAACGCTGCTTTGTGCCACTCGTGCTCATTTGGAAGAAAAACAGTTGCCCCAGAATTGCGAGGCCCTACGGTTTCAAAACCTGTAAAAGTGTATGCACCATCTTCGGTGGTTGAAGCATCTTGCGGACCAACTGGCTGCCATTGTGTATCCAATTGGCATACCGGGCTGCATCAAACCAGCTAACGTAATTCACAGGTTTGTTGGCCATGTTTGGTTTTAGGCCGTAGGTATAGTTGCCAACATCGCCAGATCTCACGATACCGCCAAAAACTTGGTGTTCCATCGCACTCCAGTAGAGCTGGTTAGGATCTGTTTTTGCGACAGCATTTAGAAACTCAGCGTACTGAGCGTTACTTACTTCGTATTCGGCAATACGGAAAACATGGTCAACCGAACCGTATCCACTGGAGCCATCTCGAGCAATGATAGTGTCCTCAGGATTTCCAGGATCACCGATGACGACCCAGTCCGTCACGACCGTTGCAAAGACATTGCCACCATCATTTGAAACAACGGCAATAACACCACGAAACTGATTGATACTTTACGAAGTTTCATTAGCAATCCCCAGAAATTCACGAGTGACAAGTGCGTATGTAAACCAACACATCAGCAACAATAAGCACTACAAACGTTCAGGAAAGAAAAGGAGCCAACACTACACAGGATGCAAACTGAAGACATTATATGCAAATCCTCCAACGTGCTGAATAAGAAAATCAAAAAAACTTTCTTTTTTCTTTTTTTGCACCCATCGTGGATTTTTCATCACAATTAAATAGGGTTGCTGGAATGGCATTAACATAGCAGTAAGTCATTTGCTGTCCAGCACTTTCTTCAGCTGGCGTCGTGGCTTGGGCATCAGCGGGTATTGCTTGGGTCGTCGCTTGCGGACGCGTGGTTCGAGGCGGTTGGGACGGTGTGGGTTGACGACCAGCTTGGGCAAGAGGTCGCCCAGCTTGGCCGATTGCAGCCAACGCCACGCATTGATAAAGCTGTCCCGTTTAGCCGTCCTAGAATACAGTTCGACAGGGCCATTCATACTTGACACCATTGTTCTCCCATAAAACCATATTTATGGCTCGTCAAGCGAAATATCTCTACGGTTCGAATTCTCACTGCTCAGCGTGATGCCGAATTTTTTCTATAGTATGCTCAGATAAATCGCCTGGAGTTAAGTGGCAGTGTTTCAGAGACTCCAGCGAAAGAAGCAAAGAAGCCCCTTTGTCGGTGAGGTTCGTACTCGAAAAATCTAAGAAAGTAATCGGCGCATCAACTTCATCAAGACGATCTCGAAATTGAAGTATTGCCTTGAGGTCTCGGTCATTGAACGATGGGCGATTGACAGCAATAAAGGTACTGCCTGGAGTTCCCGACACGCTTACAGTTCCGTCGCCAATAATTTCCAAAATCTGTGCTTCCAATTTTGCCCGTTCGGCTCGAGTTTCTTTTTCTGATTGCTGATCGAGGGCAACGAAAGTCCAGAGTACGCTGAAAGCCGTGATCGCAAGCAGCAAGCTACGCATGCTGAAACGCCAGATCGATTGTCCATTGGCGTAATTCCGCCCGACAATTACGATCGTTAGCATCGTGAGAACCAAGGTGAGTGCCGTTGAGGCAAGGCGAAACGGCTTGAGCGGAATTCCAGTGAAGTAGCTGAGTACGAACTGCCCAGCGAAGCTTGAGAATACAACGAGAGGAAGGAGCCAAAAAAGCATACGCCAGCGAATCTCGAATTCGCCGGCTGCGTTTTTGACGAGATAGGGGCGTATTGATTGCAAAAGCTTCGAGTTCATTGTTGCCCTCCTAAATCCCAAACTGCCGCAGTACAATATCCGCCACGTCGGTGTCGGCTGTTGGCCGTTCGACGAAGACCCCGCGTTCGGACGAAAGCAGCACTCCGCGCTGTTCCGACGTAAGTGCCGGTGCGCCGTGCGAACCTTGGACGAGCGTCGCGTCGAGCGGGATTCCTTTTGCCTCAGCGTCCCAAAACATTTCGACGGGGTCGTAGCCCGGCTTACGATGAATGTCGACTGTGCGCGCATAGGACGGCGCACAATTATCGTCGAGCCACCAATAGTAAGCTTGCCAGCTGTTGGGCGTAGAAATCAACACGACATCGCCACAGTTGGCATGCAATAGATCGTAGCGAGCGTAGTCGTCGCGGGTCAGCACTTCTGCAATTCCCTGTTGCCCTGCGAAGAGTTTCGCCACTTCCTGAATCGTGGTGGCATCGCTGTCACGCACAAAAACGTGCGAAAATTGATGGTCGGCCAACGCCCAAGCCCGACTGGCTGCGAAATCGAGCTGCTCGCCATCGGCTTCTTCGCGTACTGCCAACAGCCCTGCTTCACGGAGAACCCGGTTGGGATAGCTAACATGGTCGACTGGCGAGATGACGTATTCGCTGGCAACAAGCCACAAAGGAAAGCATTCGGCGTACGCCTCTGAAAAACCATCGATCAGCTTGCCGATTTCACGATCGAGTTCGCCGAACGCACGATTGGCCTCTTCGCTATCGGGGCCAAATTTTTGCCCCGCATAATCAAGATGTGGCAAATAAACGTAAAACAGGTTGGGGCGAAACTGCTTAGCGGCGTGAACCGCCGAGTCGACAATCCAGGCGGTCGATTTAATGTTGGCGGCTGGCCCCCAAAAATGTTGCAGCGGGAAATGGCCGAGTTCTTCGAGCAGTTCTCCATAAAGGTGTTCGGGGCGCGTGTAGCACCAAAGCGACTCGCTGCCATCGGGATTATGGAT
Organism: Planctomycetota bacterium; assembly: GCA_029259975.1. Classification (GTDB taxonomy): domain Bacteria; phylum Planctomycetota; class Planctomycetia; order Pirellulales; family Lacipirellulaceae; genus Bythopirellula. Next base: position 623 of record JAJDEE010000229.1, on the reverse strand, counting down.
CGGCGCTGGCGTACAAACGTAGTCGGCGCCGCACTCTTTGCTATGCAACGGAAACCAAACCGCTGAGGTTAGCTCGGGGTTGTGCTGCCGCATGATGTTCCACAGCTGCGGCGAGCCGATGCAATCGTTGGCCTCAGTCCACATTTCTACGCGATGCTGCTCGCGAGAATAAGAGCCGTTCGCAACAACGCCATGTCCGCAAGGCGGCGCGCCGGTTGTCATGTTGGCTTGCACCGGACAAGTCACCGCCGGAAAGCTCGGCACCAGTTCGCCGCAGTCGCCCTTGCTGACGAGCGATTGCAACCGAGGCATCATTGCCAAGTCTTGTCCACGCAAGCCGGGGACCGAGAGGAGAATAACGTATTCAGGCATTTTTGAGACGCGAGTTTCGAGACGTGAGTTGCGGTTTGGCCGCATTTCCACTCGCAACTCGCAACTAAAATTAGGATAACTTGGATTTTAAAAACTGTGCCGCTTGTCGCGCCGCTTCTGGTCCCATGTGACTATGGCGGCTTAGTTCGACATGCAGACCGCCAGCATAGCCGACTTTTTGCAGGGCGGCGAGGACTGGCGGGAAATCGATTTCACCTTCGCCGAACATCAGATGTTCGTGTACGCCGGCG
>JAJDEE010000228.1 GCA_029259975.1 Planctomycetota bacterium | reverse complement strand
CAGCATGCCACTTAGCGACGCGATAGTTCACGCTTTTTTGCACCTATTGGCTGAATTCCCCGATAGCCTAATCACGCGCAAATGCGGTCCACAGGTGGCGAGCGAGGTTCGGGCACAAGCAGCTGCCGTGCTTTCGCAGGGCCAGCCGGGCGAGACTCGCTATGAAGAGGCACTGCATGAATTCGATTTTTCACTACGTGTTGATGGACATCGGCGTAATCCGGGCACCTCGGCCGATGTTGTCGCGGCGGCGTTGTTTGTGCTACTGCGCGAGGACAAAATAAGCTGGCCTGTGAAGTTTTATCGAGACACCGCTATCGCGTCCAGGAGACGAATGAATGACTGAGCAATATCTCGTTAAAATCGAAAAAGAACGTCACGTCTTCAGTGCCGCCCACTTTATCACCTACGACGGCGATACTTGCGAGCCGCTGCACGGCCACAACTATCACGTCGCTGCCGAAGTGCGCGGGCCGCTTGACGAAAATCAGTACGTGATCGATTTCATCGCCCTCAGGGACGCCTTGCAAGAAATCGTCGACCGACTCGACCATCGTATGTTGCTACCGACCGAGCACCCAACGATAAAAATCGCCGCAATCAGCCACGGCCACGAGATCGAGGTCACCCACGGCGACCGGCGCTGGGTTTTTCCGAGTACGGATTGTGTGTTGCTCCCGATGGCAAATACCACCGCTGAACTGCTAGCCCGCTACATTGGGCATGAGCTGCTCGATTCGCTAGAGAAACGGCTAGGCGCACGTCCGACCGAGGTAACGATCTCGGTGGACGAATGTGACGGCCAGTGGGGTGTTTGCGAGCTGCTCGGCGAGTGATAATTCGACTCCTGATTTGCATAATCGCTACAACACTAACCGAAAATATATTGAGCCAGAAGTTCTTGCCACCTCGTTTGACGTACAAGATTGGTAACGTAGCTTTTCACACGCAGCAGCTGATAGCTGCGAACGTCAGCCTGGGCAGTGGCCGTCAGGCAACCTTACGGTAGCTTCGCGTCAGACTGAGGATAAGAAACCATGCTTGCAGAACACATCAATCCGTTTCTCAAAGCGGTGAGTAACACCTTTTCGACAATGCTTCAATGCGAAGCACGCCGCGGCAAAATGACTTTAGCCAGCGAGGCCAGACAAAAGTTTCCGATTAGCGGTGTGATCGGGCTCTCTGGTAAAGCTGCTGGGACGGTCGTGATCAATCTGTCGGAAGAGGTAGCCCTGAAAGGTGCATCAGCGATGCTGATGATGGAAATGACAGAGCTGGATGCCGATGTACTCGATGCGGTCGGTGAAATTGCCAACATGGTTGCAGGCCAGGCGAAGGCCGAACTTGAAGAGTACGAGCTCAGCGTCAGTTTGCCTAATGTGATCACTGGCGAGGGGCATGAAGTCCGCTTTCCTTCCGATGCAAAGCCACTTGCAGTCGCGTTTGACACCGATTTTGGGCCGCTGCAGCTCGTCGTCGGCTTAGAAGCTGCTCGCGAGCCAGCAAGCGTTTAACGTAGGATAGGCTTCCAGCCTGTCAGTCATGTCGCGCTGACTGCACGCCAATTGACGGACAGGCTAGAAGCCTATCCTGCGAGATTTCTAGCAATGCTAGCGGCGCGTGCCGCGATTCTCCATGCTATCGTCAAAGTCTGTTTAAGTTCTCCAGTCGTTCAAGACGATCCTATTAGCAGTTGCCATAGCTGCGCGCCTGCGCGCACTGCCGTAAGCTCCTCTTCCGACTTTTTCGACAGGTTCTGATTCACGATGTCCGACATTCACAAAGCCGCGATTCTTCTGACTTCGCTGCCCGAAGAAGATGCTGCTTTGGTGTTGGGCCGCCTTGATCTCAAGCAGGTCGAGCAAGTTTCGATCGAGATCGCCCGACTCAAGTCAATCACCGCCGACGAGCAAGAGCAGGTGATCTTGCAGTTTGCCGAGTCGAATCCAGGCTCGGCGGGAACCGATCCAGGCGGTTTGGAACGTGCTCGTGCGCTTGTTCAAAAAGCGATGGGCAAGGATGCCGGTGACACGCTCGACAATATTCGTCAGTCGATCGAGGCGGTCCCCTTTGCGTTTTTGCGGCATGTCGATAGCCAGAATATTTTAACGTACATCGTTGACGAGCATCCGCAGACCATCGCGTTGATTTTGTCGCATCTGCCTCCCAACTCTAGCGCTGCGATTTTGGCTGGCTTACAGCCTGATCGGCAGTTGATGGTAGTGCAGCGAATTGCCGAGATGGGACAGACCAGTCCCGAAATGATCGAAGAAGTCGAACGCGGCCTCGAGCGCCGGATGTCAAGCGTGATGAGCCAAAGCTTTGAGAACGCTGGAGGAGTTGGCGCCGTGGCCGAAATGCTCAACGTTTCAGACCGGTCGACCGAACGCAGCTTGCTCGAAAATCTTTCGCAAGACGATCCGGAGTTGGTCGAAGAGATTCGGCGGCTAATGTTCGTCTTTGAGGATATTTCCAAGTTTAACGACAAGGACTTACAAACGGTTCTCAAGAACGTCGAGAATTCGCAGTGGGCCACGGCACTTAAAGGAGCCAGTGCCGACCTCAAAGAGAAAGTCTTCGGCAACATGTCGCAACGTGCAGGCGAGATGCTCAAAGAAGAGATGGAATTCTCCGGTGCCGTCAAGCTTTCGGTGGTCGAAAGCGTGCAGCAAGAAATCGTCGACATCGTTCGTCACCTAGAAGACACCGGAGATCTAGAACTCAACGCCGGCGGCGAGGAAGAAGAGTTGGTGCAGTAGCTTAAAAAGGCTGGAGTCTGAAGGAGGAAGGCGGATGTATAAAGCATTTTTTTACTCCTTCCTCCTTCTGCCCTCAGCCTTTGTCGGCTAGCATAACCGCTGTCAATTCTCACAGCGGAGATGCACCTCCAATGGCTACGGCCCCCTCGCAAACCCCGATGATGAAGCAGTATCACGAGGCGAAAGCTGCGGCGGGCGATGCGCTGTTGCTGTTTCGGATGGGCGATTTCTACGAGCTTTTTTTTGAAGACGCCAAGACTGCTGCCCGCGTACTAGGGCTTTCGCTGACCAGCCGCGATAAGGGCGACCCCAACAAAGGGAAACAGCCGATCCCCATGGCTGGCTTTCCGTATCACCAGCTCGAGGGTTATCTCGCCAAAATTATCAACGCCGGCCTACGAGCCGCTGTTTGCGAACAAGTCGAAGATCCCAAAGCGGCCAAGGCCAACGGCAAGACGATAGTCCGTCGCGAAATCACGCGGATCGTCAGCCGTGGCACCGTCACCGACGACGCGCTGCTCGACCCTGCCCAAAGTAACTTTTTGCTGGCCCTGTGTTACAGCGAAAGTAGCCCCGGCGACGCTTGTGGTTTTGCCTGGATCGACATTTCCACTGGCCGTTTCGAAGCCTCGACAGTGCCCATCGCAAGACTCGGTGACGAGCTGGCAAGAATTGCACCCGTAGAAATACTTCTGCCCGAGGACGCCGACGACCTGCCCGTCGAATGGACCGAACAGCGAATGCTCTCGCGCCGTCCAACATGGGCATTTGGCCGCGACGCCGCGACCGCCGCACTGTCTAAGCATTTCGGCACGCAGTCGCTCGACGGGTTTGGCTTCGGCGAAGACGATGGCCCTGCCCTGCAAGCCGCCGGCGCCGTGCTCGACTACCTAACCGAAACTCAAAAGACGTCGCTCACGCACATTGACCGACTGTTGCCGCACCGCGCCGGCACGCACCTGGAAATCGACGAGGCGACTCGGCGAAGTTTGGAGCTGACGCGAACTCTGCGCGAAGGTCGCCGCGATGGCTCGCTGCTAGGCGTGATTGATCGAACGGTGACCTCGATGGGCGCGCGGTTGCTAGGCGATTGGCTGGCCAATCCGTTGACCGACACCGCGACGATCAACACTCGCCTCGACGCGGTCGACGAATTGCTCGCCGAAGCCACTCTCGCCAAAGAGTTGCGCGAAGCGCTCCGCGCCACCTACGACATGCAACGACTACTTGCTCGCGTCACGACCGGACGTGCCACGCCGCGTGACCTCAGCTTCGTCGCACGAACACTCGGTTGTCTGCCCAAGGTCAAAGCCAAGCTGACCGGCAGGCAGGCTAATCGCTTGCAGCAGCTCGAAGCGCGCATCGACCTGTGTGGAGATATCCGCAGCCAGCTCGAAACGGCGCTCGACGACGATTGCCCGCTCACCAGCCGCGACGGGGGCTACATCCGCAGCGGTTTTCATGACCAGCTCGACGAGCAGCGCGCGCTGATGCAAGGTGGCAAGCAGTGGATGGCCCAGTATCAAGCCACCGCGATGGAAGAGACCGGCATCCCGAATATCAAGATCGGCTTCAACAAAGTCTTCGGCTACTTTTTAGAGGTCACCCACGCCCACCGCGAGAAGGTGCCTGTCGAATTCATCCGCAAGCAGACACTCAAAAATGCCGAGCGCTACATTACACCCGAACTCAAAGAGTACGAAGAAAAAGTCCTGGCCGCCGAAGAACGTGCGCTAGCAATCGAAGTCGAAATTTTTACGGCGCTACGCGACCTCGTCGCCGAAGCCGCCCCGCGTTTGCAGGCGACCGCCACTGCGCTGGCCGAAGTCGACGTCTTGGCCTCGCTCGCCGAGCTAGCCCGCTCGCGCAATTACGTCCGTCCCCAGGTCGTCGACCGACCGGTTCTCGACATCGTCGATGGCCGCCACCCCGTGCTTGATATCACCGAGTCGGAAGGAACATTTGTACCGAACAGCGTGAGTTGCGAGGCGCGAGGAGCGAGGAGCGAGGAAGAAAAGAATTCTGACAACTCACTCCTCACCCCTCGCTCCTCGTTCCTCCTTCTCACCGGCCCCAACATGGCGGGCAAAAGCACCTACATCCGCCAAGTCGCGCTCATCACGCTGATGGGTCAGATCGGCAGCTTTGTGCCGGCACGCGAGGCGACCATCGGCATCGCCGATCGGATTTTTGCTCGTGTTGGCGCCAGCGACGACCTGGCGCGCGGCCGCAGTACGTTCATGGTCGAAATGACCGAGACGGCTCGGATTCTCAACACCGCGACCGAGCGCAGCCTCGTGATTCTCGACGAAATCGGCCGCGGCACCAGCACCTACGATGGCCTTTCGCTCGCTTGGGCGGTGGTCGAACACCTGCACGACCAGATCGGTT
>JAJDEE010000227.1 GCA_029259975.1 Planctomycetota bacterium | reverse complement strand
TCGCTTGTCGTAGCGTGCGGCGGCTGCCTTATTTCGATTTTGCTGAGGTCGCCGTAGCGCGCCATCTGGCGGCCTTGCACAAAGCTGGTTGCTCGTTAGCGGTTATCGATCGCAAACTGTCGGAGCTGCACCGCTCGATGCCCGCAGTGGCTCGACCCCTTTGCGATCCGTCGTTGGTGGTCTCGGGGCGTCAATTGATTCTGCGCCGCGGTGACGATCTGTCTGAGCCGGGCGGACAACTGCTGATCGACTTTGATAAGCCGACCGAGTCGGACGAGTCTGCGGAAGTGTTGCTGTCGGTGACCGATGGGCTGCACACAGCAGCGTTCACCACAAATGAGCCAGAAGAAACTCTTTCCACATTCGAGCAGCTACAAATAGAGGCACTGAAGTGGGAAGACCGAGGAGAATTGGATCGCGCTGTCGAGACCTATCGCACGTTGCTCATGGCGGTAGGTCCAACTGCCGAGATTCACTTTGCCTTGGCCGACTTGTTGTATCGAATGGGGGATCTTGCCGCAGCACGAGAACGTTTTTACGCGGCGATCGAGCTTGACGAAGAGTATGTCGAAGCCCGTGCAAACCTGGGTTGCGTCTTGACGGAAAATGGCGAACACGATTTGGCCGTAGCAGCGTTTGAAGGGGCGTTGGCCTATCATGCCGATTATGCCGACGTGCATTACCATCTGGCCAATGCGCTGGAGCGGCTGCAAAAAATTCCTGAGGCAGAGTTCCACTGGCGTACTTTTCTGGCTTTGGCTCCAGAAAGCCCTTGGGCAGAGATGGCAAGAACCCGCCTAGAGCCTTCCAAAGATGAGCTGAGTGCAGTTGTTGCGCCATAGTACAGCTTGCACTTTGTTCCCCAGGGTTTATCCTGAAGCGTTCTGTGAGTCTCCACGTTACGCGATTCTCTCGCCCCGCTGATCTTCTATGCCCGATATTCTCTTTCATTACGAACGCGTGAATCCCACTAGCTGGGCTTACCTGTCGTCGTTGTTGATGTTGGCGATGTACTTCAAATTCAATCGCATTTGGAGTGTGCGTAATGTCGATCTGTTCCTGCTGATTTTGCTCGCTCCCGGTTTGCTGCTCGTCCAGTGGGCTGCCGAGAATATGGGGATTCAAGCAAACGCCGCGCACATACAATTCCTGGGATTTCTCTGGCTGTTTGTGACCGAAGGGTTAATCCTAATACGATTGTTGCTGGACACGGCGATGGTCCGCCGTCCGTTGCTCGAGCCAAATCTCGATGCGGCAGGCTTGCTTTTCTTGGGCGGCTCGTTGTTGTTTTTTTTGATGGCAAACGTCGTGACTGGCAAGCCGAGCGCAGCCGATTTGTCGCCGGCCCGGCAGGCGGAGGTGGTGCGTGCCGAGGGAGCTGAAGAAAACGACGAAGGAGACGCGACCTCAGACAGCTTTGTGACCGATGGTCCTGGGTTTTGGCTCCTTTACCGCTTGCCTAGGATTGTCACGCAACAATCGATCGGTGCCCAGGATCATCAGGGGAAAAAAGTACCAGCTGAGCGCGATCGAGAAGAGCTGCTGATCCGCGAAGCAACGGTACGGGTCGTGGCAATTTTGTCCCACGTGGCTATCGTCGTGGGCCTGCTCGTCATCGGATATTGGCATTTCGAAAATATCATCGCCGGCATCGCTGCAACGACGATGTATCTGATGTTGCCTTACACCGCGCTTTGGACAGGCGACGTCGAACATGCTTTGCCTGCGTCACTTCTGATTTGGGCAGTGGCCCTTTATCGCCGACCAATGTTGGCGGGAATGATGATCGGGTTGGCTTCAGGGACCGTTTATTACCCGGCGTTTTTGTTGCCTTTGTGGTGTAGCTACTATTGGTTCCGAGGGGTGAAACGCTTTGTGTCGGGCGTGATACTCATGCTAGCCGTGTTGGTCATTTCGATGGCTGTTACCGCGACCAGTGGCGAGCAGTTTGTTGACCATCTCACACAAATGTTTGGAATGCGGCTGCCCAAATCGACAGGCTTAGGCGGTATCTGGGCGACCTGGAGTTCTGCCTATCGTTATCCGATTCTCGCGGTCTTTGTTGCACTGTCGATTAGTTTTGCGATTTGGCCGACGCGGAAGAACCTGGGAACGCTCATTTCTGGCTCGGCTGCGATCATGCTGGCGGCGCAGTTTTGGCACGCGTACGATGGCGGCATCTTCATCGCTTGGTTTTTACCGCTGTTGCTGTTAACGATCTTTCGACCCAATCTGGAAGACCGCACGGCGCTTAGCCTGCTGAATCGCGGTTGGTGGATTGAAAAGCAACTGGCCAAGAAATCGACCGTCGAGTAAGTATCGCTCGCAAAACAAATGATGCTTTTAGCGGTAGGGCGCGAGCCCTCCGGTGTCGCAAACCGGAGGACTTGCGCCCTGCCGCTATAGATCAAAATCCGCCACTTATTTTACGAACGATCCTAAGTGTGTTTTGCTGCTGGCTCAACTCAGGGCATCTGGCCTGACGCCGACGTCGACAATACTGCACGCGATGATTGGTTCTAACCCAAGTTCTCGCGCCTTGGCAGCAAGTTCGCCGCTCTCACTGCCCGGGTTGAGCCAGAGTTCATTGCAACCTTTCGTGGCTATCTCGTCGATCAGCGACAACCCGACGGCTGGTGGCACGTAAAGGCTCACACGATCCAGCTTTTCTATTGGTAGCTCGCCAATGCTCGTATAGACTTTTAACCCTTCGATCTCGCCACCTTTGGGGTTGATCGGGAAGACCTCGTAACCTTGTGCCGAATGCGCACGAACCGATTTGTTGCCATATTTGGTCCGATCGGCACTGGCTCCGATTATCGCGACGTTGGGACGAGGCATGTAAGAATTCCCTTCTTGCTACTGATCGCGGCGGGTGTCGACGTAGTCGTGGATTTGCTCGTTGACGAACCAGATACGCCAATGTCTTTCATCGAACTCGTAATCGTGCCCGCCTGAGAGTTCGACCAGCGCTTGGCGAACCCTTAAATTTTGTAAATCGCGTAAGATCACTTTGCTTTTGTTACCGCCCATGTTCAATCCACCACCTCCGCCACCACCACCACCACCAGGACCGCCACCTCCCGGTGAAAAATCGGCATTCATATTCCCGGCCGGTGCATTGGGATTATCAAACTTGTGTGTGGTCACCAGCGCGTCGATCAAAGGGCTGACCGCTTGTGGGTTTCCGAAACGCCGAAGTGCTTCGGCGGCCCGATTTACGACTTCGTTGTCACGATCTCGTAGCGTCTGAATATACGGTGTCAGGTTAATTGGCCGATGATACTGCAAAAGATAGTCGATGCTTTGCAGACGAACTTCTGGGTCAGGATCGAGCAAGGAAAATGTAACGAGCGTCTTTGCTGATAGCGGATGTCTTAATTCTGCCAGCGTGGCTGTGAGTAGATCTCTTACACGCTGATTATTTTCTCGATCGAGCAGTTTGACGATCGCTACAGCCGCTTGAGGATCTTTTACGTCCGCGATCATTTCAGCTGCTTCGTCAGCACGCCGATCGTCGAGCCATCGGACCCAGGTGCGAATTTCCCGGAACCAATCAGCTTCTG
>JAJDEE010000226.1 GCA_029259975.1 Planctomycetota bacterium | reverse complement strand
TCGGGATAACATGTGAAACAGAAAGATATACTCGACTCACTAGAGACCAATTCCGCAAGAAAGAATTTGTCACTAAGGGTCAAATTTCGTTTCCCGTTTTGCTCGTTCTCATTCTCCATCGTAAACCTTATTTTCCACCGTCAACCAATTAGCGAAGATCAGCGCAGATTAGTGTTTAAAACTTACGTCCATGTAATTTTCGGTAACGCTAATCTGCGCTAATCGACACTAATCCCTTGATGATTGTCCCCTAAAATACCATCCTCTCTTCTAATCTTCTCCATGCTAACCGATTAGCGAAGATCAGCGCAGATTAGTGTTTAGTTTTCTTTCTTTTCATGCAGATCCGAAAGCACAAAACGCTTCCACTGCAAAGTGTCCTTATGGCCAAAGTTTATGAGGTACCCAACTGGCTGGCGAGCAATACGCATATAGTTGAACAATTGTGCCTCGTGTTCGGATGCCAATTCTTTGACCGATTTTATTTCGACCACGATTGCTGCGAAGACGAAAAAGTCGGGGACGTAAGTCTTTCCGATTTCTTGTGATTTGTAACGTAGCGAAAGTGGATGCTTGGTTTCGTACGGGATCCCTTGCAATTGAAGCTCAATTCCTAAGCATTGTTGATAAACTTCCTCAGCCATCCCATAGCCTATCGTATTGTAGACCTCAAACGCAGCTCCCATCAGTTGATAGCCCTCCTCTTGGAATAGATTTGACATTTCGTGACGTTGAGGTGAGTGGATGAAAAAATGAAAACACTAATCTTCGCTGATCTGCGCTAATCTTTTTTGCCAGTTTTTTTGGCTCACCATTCACCCGAATCTCGCCGGAAGCGTCGACGCAACCACTTATCCATGACCTTCAACAGCCATATCGACAGACCGGCAACGGTACAAACTCCTAACCCCGACAAAAAAGTTCCTGCACCGCCATATTTATTGTCAGCCGACACCGCTAGCAAACAAACCCCGCAAAAGCTGCAAAACGCCGCCACCGCAACCACCACCGCCACGACCGTCGCCACGCCAAGCGACGTGGCCATCAAGCCGATTTTCTCGGCACGCGAGACCGGCACTCCGGCCGCTTCGCGCCGCCTCACGACCATTGCCGTGCGAATCAACACCGGCACCAGCAATACACACAAAGGGACGCCCAAGCCGGGTGCCTCTGCCAACAAACCAAAACAGACCGCCGCGAGCGTCATCAACAGCAGCAACGTGCTGAGCGAGAACGAAAACCGTTCGGGCGCTGGCCGTACAGGATTGGCCGCCTGGAGCTTGTGGCTGTCTAGCGTCGTGAGTGCGCCACACAACCAGCAGGTTTTCATTTCACGTGGATGCTGCGCGCCACATTTGATACACGTTCGTCCCGCTTGCTGCTCGGTGGCACTGCTCATGTCGCCTCCAAACGCTGGGCGTAATCTTCGGCCAACCGGCGGACGCGTCGAATCACCTGCCCGATAACAATCCCTGTGAGCGCCAGTCCGGCCAGAACGACCAACTGATGAAAACGGGGTACCGTGTAATTGACCTCTGAGGCCAGTCCAAACGTCGTCGGCCACTTCGCACTGCCCAACACGCCGACATACCCGAGCAAAGCACTCACCGTCGTAATGCGCACTAGCGGCAAACTAAATCGCAGCGCCGACAGCGCGATCACCAAAAAGTACCCCACCACCAACGGGCTGCGCGGGCCCGACGAAATGCAAAGCACACCCGACAGAAACAAAACATCGGCCACCGTCGAAGCGGCCGGCAGCCAACCAGGAAAAACCCGCGCCCGCAGCGAAAGATGAATCGCCGCCGCCATCGCAATCCACGCCAACGCCAATAGCGTGACCATCACATGAAAACGCTTGTCGATTTCGCCCGCCTGGGCCAATTGCAAGAAATTCCAGTCAGGCAGCTTGCCACGGCTACTGAAATAATTCCACAGATGAATCAGATAAAAGGTGCCGATCGCGACGATCCGCAGCAGATTGGCTCGGGCTTCGCCCTCGTACTGTTGCCACCGCTGGGTGATGTGCCAGGACTGAGCGCAGGATTGGACTTCGACAGACATCGGCATCCCGCCTTGTGTGGAGACTTGGAGTGAGGGCAAGTATAGCGAAAAAGAAAGAATGACCAATGTCCAAGCCCCCCAATAACCAATGCCGAGTCGGGAAAACCCCAAAACCCCCATTCATTGGTCATTGGGGCTTGCTCATTGGTCATTCCCCGGGTAGGTTGGTCGATTCGGTTTTATCCAACATCAAGCAGTACTCGGGAGCCTTGTTATGGCCGTCCCCAAACGTAAACATTCCAATTCTCGCTCAGGCAAGCGTCGGTCGCACCAGCGGCTAACGGCCAAGCAGCTCCAAGCCTGCTCGAAGTGCGGCACAGCTACTCCTACACACGTAGCCTGCCCCAACTGTGGGCACTACATGGGCCGTACGGTAGTCGATACTGAGGATTAAGCCGTAGTCCTATGACGAAGACTGCGTTTCTATTTCCTGGCCAAGGCGCTCAGAAGGTCGGCATGGGTGCCGAACTGGCTGCGTCGCTGCCTGCTGCTAGGGCACTATTCGATCGTGCTGCCGATATTCTTGGCTACGATCTGCTGCAACTTTGCAGCGAAGGCCCCACCGAAAAGCTCAACTCGACAGTCTACAGCCAGCCCGCTTTGTTCGTTTGTAGCCTGGCGGCGCTCGAGCAGCTCAAGCAAGATGCACCAGAGGTTGTCGACGGTTGTGCCGTCACGGCGGGATTAAGTCTGGGCGAGTACACGGCGCTGGTGTTTGCCGGGGCAATGAACTTCGATGCGGGGTTACGACTGGTGCAAGCACGCGGGCAGGCGATGCAAGATGCCTCCGACGCGGTATCGAGTGGCATGGTCAGCATTTTGGGGATGGAACGCGAACAAATCGAAACACTATGCACCCAATCTCTGGAACAAGGGGCACGCGGCGGCGACGACGTACTGCAAATCGCCAATCTGCTTTGCCCAGGCAATATCGTCGTGTCGGGCAGCTCGGCGGCTTGCGAGCGGGTCGCTCCGCTGGCAGAAGCTGCTGGCGCCATGAAAGTGATTCCGCTGGCAGTGGCAGGAGCGTTTCACACACCGATCATGCAGCCGGCCGTCGAGCGTTTAAAAACCGCATTGGCAGAAGTCAAAATCCAATCGCCACGCATACCGGTGGTCTCGAATGTCGACGCCCGTCCGCACGAAAACCCCGACGAAATCCGCGATTTATTGGTCCGACAGGTCGTGAATCCGGTGCTCTGGGAGACTTCAATGCGGTGGTTGATCAACGATTTCGGCGTCACCCAATGCTACGAAATCGGGCCCGGTCGCGTGCTGAGAGGATTGCTGAAGCGAGTTGCTCGCAAATTGCCGTGTGAGAATGTTTCAGCCTAAAAGAAAAATAGGACGCGGAGGAACACGGATTAAGCGGATCGACGCAGATTAAAAAACCATTAGAACTCCCTCTTTCTCCGCGGAAATCCGTTGAATCCGCGTCCCTCCGCGTTCTATTCTTTTTCAAAAAAACAAAAACGTCAGACAATACACAAAGAAAGATTTAGAACATGCCCGAAACACCCACTAAGCCTGAAGCACAGGCACGACGCATCCAAGTGAACCTCTCCGGCCAGACGGCCATCGTCACGGGTGCCTCGCGTGGCATCGGCAAACAAATCGCCCTGGCACTCGGTAAGGCCGGCGCGCGGGTTGCTTGCGTCGCCCGCAACGAAGAAAAGCTGAAAGAGACTGTCGACGAAATCGCTGCTGCTGGTGGCGCCGCCGAAGCATTTTCGCTCGACGTGACCGACTCGGCAGCTGTTAGCCAACTCGTCGAGAAAATTGCAGAGGACTGGGAGAAGGTTGATATCGTGGTCAACAACGCCGGCATCACTCGCGACACCCTGCTACCACGGATGAGCGACGAAGATTGGGACGACGTGATCGCGACGAACCTACGGTCGGTCTTTCTGTTTTCGCGCGCAGCAATGCAGGTGATGATGCGAAGCCGGTACGGTCGGATTATCAACATTTCGAGTGTCTCGGGGATTATGGGCAACCCGGGCCAGGCAAACTATTCGGCCTCGAAGGCAGGGATTATTGGCTTTACTCAGACGGTGGCCAAGGAAATTGCCAAGCGAAAAGTGACCGTCAACGCGATTTGCCCCGGCTTTATCGCCACCGAGATGACCGACGCGCTCGGCCCAGTTGTGCAGGACGAGGTCAAAAAACGCGTGCCCGCCAAGCGATTGGGGCAAGCCGAAGAAGTTGCCGACGCGGTGCTCTTTTTAGCTAGCGAATCGGCCAGCTACATCACCGGTCAGGAATTGGTCGTCGATGGTGGCCTAACTGCTTAGCCTGCTGAAGAATGGGGCTTCGGTGCCCGATGGCTAGGCGACCTAGACAATGCCCCTGAGAAACGGTATATCTTGACCTCAATTGCGGAATCGCTCTATTGTGAACAGGCGTTGTTTCGCGAGAATCAATACTGAAATCAACATAACAGACAATCGGTCGCTCAGAACATTTGCAGTCTGGCCGGCTGGTTTTTACCTAAAACTAGCCTTTGAGTTTTGAAGGGGGACCATCATCATGGCCTCAGTATTAGA
>JAJDEE010000225.1 GCA_029259975.1 Planctomycetota bacterium | reverse complement strand
CGGGCCGCGAAGAGCGGGCCATGGATATTTACAGCCGACTGCTGAAGGATCGCATCATCTTGATGGGTTCGGGCGTCAACGACGACGTGGCCAGTAGCATCGTCGCGCAGCTGTTGTTTCTGCAAAGCGACGACCCCAAGGCCGATGTCCACTTCTACATCAACTCGCCCGGCGGTAGCGTGACCGCTGGCATGGCGATTTACGACACGATGCAGTTCATCACCTGCGACGTCGCGACCTATTGCCTCGGCCAAGCCGCTTCGATGGGGGCCTTGCTCCTAGCAGCCGGAGCCGCCGGCAAGCGTCACGCCCTGCCCAATTCGCGAATTATGATCCACCAGCCGTCCGCCGGAATGGAGGGCACCGCCGAAGACATTATGATCCACGCGGCGGAATACAAGAAAACCAAAGAAAAGCTCAATCGAATTCTTCTCGAACACACGGGCCAAACTTTGGAGCAGATCGAAAAAGATACCAATCGCGATACTTTTATGTCCTCGACCGAGGCAATGGAATATCGGTTGATCGATAAAGTGATCGACAAGATGGAAATCTGAGGTGATGTTACGTAGGACAGGCTGCTCGCCTGTCAGTCTGCGCATAGGATGACTCAATCCAAGCAGACAGGCTAGATGCAGGCAAACTGCAAAGTCAAGAAAATCACGTGATCGTGACGGAAATATAAAAATGAACCACGACGACACGACGGACACAACGAGTTTATTGCGTCGTGCCCGTCGTGTCGTTGTGGTTCATTTATTTTTTTATAGCTAGCGGAGCAGTCAGAAGGGACTTTGAAGTTCTCCTGGCTAGATGCCTATCCTGCGGACTGCTAGCACCTTTTCCTGCGTTCCAGTCTGCGATCTCGCTTGACGTCGGCTCGGCGTTTTCCTATTTCTTCCCACCTACGCCACGGTCTGCGCTGCGCGCCGTGTCGCGTTTGCGTATCGTTGTCCTCATCGCAGTAGTACGATGTCAAAAACCATGACCGCCAATAACTCGACCACCGCTTCACGCCAGCAACCATGGCTGTTGTTGCTTGGACTTAGTCAATTTTTGCTGTTGGGTGCCTTGGGCTGTCGCACAACCGCCGATAATCAAATCGACCTACTCGAGCGCGAACTGCGTGTGCAAGAAAATTATATTTACGAGCTGGAAGACTACGTGGTCGAGTACTCCGAAAAACTGCGCGGTTGTCGTGGCTGCTCGCCCCCACAGACGGCGGTCTACGCTGAAGAACTTTACGTACCCGAACACGAGCCGACACCCAAACGCAGGAAGCATTCCAAGAAATCGTCACGTCGCCAGGCCGACGAAGAAAAGTCGATTCTAGAACCCGTAGATGAACCAGAAATTGAAATTGAAGAAGATTTGCCAGCTTCGTCCAGTGATGAACCCCCCGCAGATGTTTCGCCGGAAGACATTGATGTTCCTGAGTCACTTGACATCGAGTTTGGTGATCCAGTGGGCGATTTGGACGATGCACCACCGCTACGGCAAGTGGCTACGGATGGGATGGAATACGATTCTACCGACGACGACGTGTTTTATATTCCCGACCCTGTCGATTTTGAGCCTGCTGTTACCGTGAAAGAAGCCACAGGCAACGAACAGTTTGCCAAAGAAATTTTTGCTGACGAAGAGTTCGAAACGGCTGCTGCCGTTGTTGAACGGGTAGCCGAACGACTGGAAGTAGCGCAACTCTTTCGCAGTGAAGGCGACGGCCCTTCCCAGGGAAATAGGTCGCCGCAGAATTTGCTAGTCGTCGTCGAAGCGCTCGACGCCAACGACGAGCCGGTTGATCTTACTGGCGAGGTTTCGCTGATGGTAATGATGGCCGACGGTGACGTGCACGATCGCTTGAAACGCTGGGATTTCACTGCCGCAGAAACCGTTGCCGCTTGGCAGTCGTCCGACTTGGGCGATGGGCTTCACCTGGAACTACCACTAGAAAAAATCGAACTACCAGAGGCCCCGCTAGAACTTTGGGTTCGCCTCGTGACGACCGATGGGCGAAAACTACTAACGCAGTTGCCGTTCGAGACGAGTCAACTTAGCGACATCGCCGCTAACCAGCAACAGTCGCTGCCCAGCGGCTTAGTGCGTATAGAAGAATCCGAAGCAGAATCAGTGAATTCGTTAAGAGTCGGAGCAAAACATACCACCAAGAGTGACAAACTAGAACTGGCCGCGAGCCAGCAAGCTACCAACCGAGAGCACCTCGACCATCAGTCCGACGATCAACCACGTTGGCGGTCCTCGATGCGGCGCACCGATCAGACTGCCGGTAACTTCGCGACCACCGCCAACAAAACCACCGGCTGGATAACTCAAGCACCAGGACGCCGGCCAAACGAACAGGCAAGGGTCGCCAGCTCAACAGTTAGCAGAGTTCAGCAGGAACAACCCACAGCCACCGCAAAGCCAGTATGGACCTCGGGGCGAGCGGTGCAAACGCGATAAAAACCTTACGAAACCGCAATCGCCGAGCGCTTGCGGTTTCGCAAAGTAAGAATCTCACTTCAGCTTAGCAATACTACAGCTTAGCAATCCGAGCGATCAGATCCGCTGTGCGGCTGCTGTAGCCCCATTCGTTATCGTACCAGCTCACGATTTTCGCCATGTTGCCTTCGATCACTTGCGTGAAGTCGGGCACAAAAATCGAGCTGTGCGAATCGCCGATGATGTCGGACGAGACAATGGGGTCTTCCATGTAGCACAAAACACCCTTCATCGGGCCTTCCGCAGCAGATTTTACGGCGGCGTTGATGTCGGCTTCGGTGGTGTTCTTGCCCAAGGTGACGGTCAAGTCGATCACGCTGCCTGTGACAACA
>JAJDEE010000224.1 GCA_029259975.1 Planctomycetota bacterium | reverse complement strand
GTTCGTAAAATAAGTGGCGGATTTTGATCTATAGCGGCAGGGCGCAAGCCCTCCGGTTTGCGACACCGGAGGGCTCGCGCCCTACCGCTAAAAGCATCATTTGTTTTGCGAGCGATACTAAGAGAGTGGCAGGGGGCTGTGAACAGAAAATTGTGAATCGCAAAGCAAACTTTACTGCCCACCGACTCCCGACTACTACCCACGAAACTGCCGCAAAAACCCTCGCTGCGGTGTTCAATTGTGATACAATTCCTCGCAACAATGTTGCCCTAAGAAGTTGCCCTAAGAAAAAAAGCGAGGCATGCTCGCATACCCCATTGTGGGGGATTGCGGCATAATAGTGACGCAGAGCAAGCTTTTCGTGGCCTCGAATGCCGCCGGTGGTTTTATGCACGCTCGGCAGCCTGTTTGCGCACGCGATTTGCTTATATCAAGGACCAGATACCACACAGGAGATACCCAGATGTTTGGAACTCAAAATGAGACACGCGATTCGAGCCGCGGTTTTACGCTGACCGAGCTGTTGGTCGTGATCACGATCATCGCCATCCTCGCTGGGCTAATCACCAGCGCGGCGCTCAACGCGATGAACAAAGCCAAGCAGGCGAGGATCACGCTGGAACTACAGCAGATTGGCAACGCGATGGCAGATTTTAAGAACGAGTTCGGGATGTATCCGCCGAATGTCTTTGCAAATTTGAATACAGTGTCTTTAATGTGGCCTAAGGCCAGCAACAATGCCGAGAAAACAGCAAACGCCCAAGTCCTTATCCGTGCATTGAAAAAGTCGTTCCCTCGGAGTACCGAATTTCAAATTAATCTGTCTGGTAGTACACCAAGCCAGGGACTACCGGCGAACGACAATGTGTATCCACTTGTCCAGCAGGGCCTTTCTCCTGCCGAGGCCTTGGTCTTCTGGCTACAAGGTTTTAGTAGCGACATCTCTAGGCCGCTGAGTGGTACCGATTTAGATGTCACGCAGATTGATGATAATGGCACTACGATAAACAATGTCGTAACCATCGACACGCGACAACCGCTCTATGACTTTGACCGTGCTCGGTTGCGGATTTCGCGAGATCCGGCAACTGGCGATCGGCGTTTTATCACCATGACGCGGACGAACGGCAATGACATCCAGATACAACTCTACAAATATCTTGCCCCGAGCAGCCAAGAACCATTTGTTTATTTCGATATCTCACGTGATACGCCGCTAGAAGTAGTGAACAAATGGGATACGACCGAGTTTTTCTATTCGAGCATGGTATCTGACGGCGTGATTTTCCCGCTCAAGCAATTGCGTGCAGATGCGCCCACCGGTACCTTACCATCGCCGCGACTCCAATTCGTAGACTACGTCGAAAAGGGTACGTTTCAAATTTTGCACTGCGGTATTGACGACGCCTGGGGCGATTTTTCTCAAACTGCGTCGCTCAATGTGGCGCCTTTCAATAGCAGCACACCTTTCGGCGTATTAACTACAAACGTCGACTTTATCCCGAATCTACTCGTCCCCACCGGCCCCTTCATTGGCGACATCGCCGACACGTTGGGCAATTTTATTACAGGGACGTTGGAGGATGAGCAAGAATGAACGAGTTGCGAGCTACGAGTCGCGAGTCGCGAGTTGAAAAAACGAACCACGATGCAATGCATCGCCGGTGCGCTGTCTCCCTACTCACTCCTCGTCCCTCGCACCTCGCTCCTCACCCCGGCACGACGCTCATCGAGCTGCTCATCACGATCACGATCATCGCGATCCTCAGCGCGACTTTTCTCGGCGTCAGCAACTCGGCCATCGAAAGCTCGCGCCGCGCCCGCACCAAAACCACCATCGCCAAAATCCACGGCCTGCTGATGGAAAAGTGGAACTCCTACGCCACGCGGCGGGTGGATATTAGCGCAACGGTACTAAGGGATTTACAAACAGCAATCCAGGCAAACGTTGCTTCGAATTTCCGAAGACGTGCTCTAGGCGAGGCGCGTGCTGATTTGCGATTGCTCGCGGTGCGTGAATTAATGAAACTTGAGATGCCTGATCGCTGGAGTGATGTCATGCTGATAAATATCCCAGATAACAGCCCTTTGTCAGTAGCATCCAACCAGCAACCAAGTGTTTTATCAGCTCTGCCGGCGCTAACACAAACGTTCCGACGACAATTTCTTTCGCTGGATAATACGGTATCTGGAAATGTGGTTCGGCGGAATCAGGGAGCAGAATGCTTGTTTATGATCGTCATGCTTTCTACTGGCGATGGTGAGGCTCGGTCACTTTTTAATGAACAAGATATTGGCGACACCGATGGTGACGGTGCACAAGAATTTCTCGATGGTTGGGGGACCCCGATACAATTTATACGTTGGCCCGCTGGTTTTGCGGATAGATCGGACCTGATGGCAGGTTCTGCTAACGCTGATTCTGATCATGATTCTTTCGATCTGTTTCGACGAGATCAGGTTAATGTCACTTCGCCTGCTATAAATGCTTACCCACCCAGCGTTCAATTTTTGATAACAGCTATGCGTAATCGCCAAGTGACTAACAATGTTTCTGCCTTCCGATTGGTCCCCCTTATTTACTCTCCAGGCTCTGATTCAATTACTGATGTCAATTCTGTCCCTGGTGGCAATGTAGGCTTGGACCCCTATGGGTTAGATCAACGCATTGGAGGACCTGGCGACATCAACAACGATGGCGACGACAACTCTCTCGACAACATCCACAACCACTTGCAGGACAATAAATAGGAAGGGATTTGAGATGTTTGATTTAAGATTGAAGATAGGGGATTTGAGATGTTTGATTTAAGATTGAAGATAGGGGATTTGAGATGTTAGATTTAAGATTGAAGATAGGGGATTTGAGATGTTAGATTTAAGATTGAAGATGTTCAAGAAAGGCCGGCTGCGCCGGGGCTGCGCGTCCTCTCGATCTTCAATCTCAAATCTCACATCTCACATCCCTCCTCCTTCCATATCTTCAATCAACAATCTCACATCTCACATCCCTCCTCCTTCCACATCTTCAATCTCAAATCTCACATCTCACATCCCTCCTCCTTCCACATCTTCAATCTCAAATCTCACATCTCACATCCAACGCTCCGCCTTAACACTCATCGAACTGCTGGTCGTCATCGTCATTCTCACGACGCTTGTCGGCGGGGTGATTCCGATCCTTTCGCCCAACAACGATGTCCGTAAGATTCAGGCGGCGGGCCGTGGACTGCAAGGCTACATCACCGTGGCCCAGTCGCAAGCCGCCCGCACGGGTCGTCCGCAAGGCATCGCGTTCCGCGAATCGTCAGCCGGCAGCGGCGTCGCACTCGAAGTTTTTGGTTGGGAAGTGCCACCACCGTTCGCGGGATTTAGTACGGCCTCGGCTGTGCGACTCGAATTAGATAATACCGTTCCGAATGGCAATTTATTTGTCCAATTCATTCTGGCAGACACCCTGGGTACGACAGGGAATCCAATACCTGATGAGTACGAACCCGATCCTTTGCCTCCCAGGTTCTTTCGTCCGGGTGATAGCATTGCGATTGATGGGGTGGAGTATCGATTTCTTCTAAACAATACACTTTCGCCACTGGATGCTCAGGACTATTTCACTTCCGCTTCCAAATTGCAAATTGAACGAGTGAATAACAACGAACTAACACTTGCGTTTATTAAGGGCCATCCAGAAACAGGTGTGCCTTTGAATCAAATGTCTAAACTCCTCACGGCGCCTAAGCGTTACAAAATCAACCGCCAACCGACCACATCCTCTGCCGATCCCTACCAACTGCCTGCGAGCATCGTGATCGACATGCAGGGTTCGGTGGCCGAAGGCAGCGCGAATGCAGGCATTCCGAGCCGCTTTCCGGTCGCGGGGTCGTTGTTTAGTTCGGACCCAGCACAGCAACCCAACACGATCGGCATCATGTTTTCGCCGACGGGGGCTGTCGACAGCGTGTTTTTCAACGGCAACCAGCTTACGAGTGTTTCGCGGATCGTGATGATGCTGGGGCGGATCGAGAATGGGGGGATCGATCCAACGACCGTTAACTTAACGGATAACAATACCGTGCCTTGGCGACTGCACACGAACGAAAAAATCGAGGACGTTCAGGAGCGAGTCAACTGGCTCAATCTCAACACGCGTCTGCTCTCGATTATTGCCAACAACGGTCGCGTAGTGGTCAGCGATCCTGCCTTCGTCGACCCAAGCATCGTAGTCGATGCCGACGAGCAACTCGAAGCCGCCCACGGGTTCGCCCACGAAATGACCACGGCGAAATAAGGAATTTGAGATGTTCGATTTAAGATTGAAGATAGGGGATTTGAGATGTTAGATTTAAGATTGAAGATAGGGGATTTGAGATGTTCGATTTAAGATTGAAGATAGGGGATTTGAGATGTTAGATTTAAGATTGAAGATGTTCAAGAAAGGCCGGCTGCGCCGGGGCTGCGCGCCCTCTCGATCTTCAATCTTCAATCTCACATCTCACATCCCTCCTCCCTCCACATCTTCAATCTCAAATCTCACATCTCACATCCCCCCTCCTTCCACATCTTCAATCTTCAATCAAACATCTCACATCCCTCCTCCCTCCACATCTTCAATCTTCAATCAAACATCTCACATCCCCTCGGGCATGAGCCTGATCGAGGTGCTGATTTCGATGTTCGTGCTACTGTTCGGCCTGATGGGCGTCGCGGCAATTTTCCCGGTCGGCAATTTTTATGTCGTCGAAGGCGAAAAGTTCGATCTCGCCTCAGGCCTCGCACAAAATGCGTTTGAAGAGTTGCGGGCACGGGGGATGTTGCAGCCTGAGGTTTGGATGTTAACAGATCATTTTCAGCCACTTTCCTTTAATACGGATTTCATTACATCCACTCCCACCAATCCAGGCACGTTTACTCTTGCCTCTCCTAATTCTGGCAATGCGATTGTCATTGACCCGTTAGGCGGAGGGGCTATCATGCCGACGTCAGCGGCACCTCTAGATCGCACTTATTTTCCGTACCCAAATCCATTGGATGGAACAAGTAACCCTTGGCCTACACTAAATTTCCCAAGCTCTGTTGTTTCGCCCGCAAATTGGCCTGTACGGCGAGTGTCACTTCCGATTCCGAACCCTGCGATCTCGGCTACTGCAAAAGCAGCGATGACTACTGAAATCGCCGAGACGATTTTTCGGCTTCGCGACGACTTGGCTGTTGAGCAACCTGACGAAAGCGATGTGCCGAGCATTCAGCGGTGGGATGTCGACGGTGCTAACAACTTGCTGCGCCGGCAGTACAAAGGAAACTACTCGTGGCTCGCGACGATTGTGCCGACCACGGGCGCAGGACTGGCGGCGCTGCAACCGGCGAATGCCGACTACGGCAATATCAGCTACGACGTGTCGGTGGTCGTCTTTCGCAAACGGGATGAAACGCCGTCGGACACGAGCGAACGGCTGATTGAGGCCGAATTGCTGCAAGGCGGCGAGCTGGTGATTTTTGACCGCACAAACGTCAAGCAAAACGTTGACGATGCGGTCGACGACATCCGTTCGGGTAATTGGATTTCGCTGATGGGCGTTAACCAAACCACCGGCGATTTTGTGATGAAATGGTATCGAATCCTGTCGATGGATGACGAAACGGTTGAGAATCAGAACTTCAGCACCGTGACAGGTCAAGTTGCATTGCGTCGCCTGATGCTAATAGGGCCCGACTGGCCGGCGCCAACGGTTGGAACCGTCGTGACCGACCTTCGTGCCTGTATCTTGCCAGGTGCGATCAGCGTGGTGACCAAGCCGCTACGGATGGAGAGTTCGTCGTTGTGGAGTTTGGAGTAGATGCGGTTTCAAGAAAAATACAAACACTAATCTGCGCTGATCTGCACTAATTTTTTATTAGCGTCGATTAGTGAAGATGAGTGTTCCAAAATCTACGACAGAGAAGTCTGGTCGTTGTGGAGCTTGGAGTAGATGCGG